>NZ_JBEOVL010000011.1:0-221983 GCF_040295485.1 Streptomyces sp. NPDC002793
GTCCCGAACCCCCGCCGTCACCCTCGCCACATGAACGGGACCGAAACCCCCAAAACCGACAGCGCAGGATTGACGAACGACATAGAGGCACCCCCCCGGCCTGCCGGGAGGCGGTTTCCATTCCCGGCGGCTCAGCCCTTCACGGTGAAGCCGGCCCGCAGGAGTGCGTCGTCGCGTGAGGACGGGCCGACCAGCAGCTCGAAGGCGCCGGGCTCGACGACCCGCCGGCCCGCGGCGTCCACGAGGGTGCACTCCGAGACCGGCAGTTCCAGCAGCACCACGCGCTCCTCGCCCGGGGCGAGCGTCACCTGCCGGTAGGCCTTCAGCTCCTTCTCGGCCCAGGTCACGGACGTCACGGTGTCGCTGACGTACACCTGCACCGTCTCCAGGGCCGGCCGCGCGCCGGTGTTGCGGAGGGTGACGCGCGCCCTCAGCGTGTCGTTGACCCCGACGGTCGCCGCGAGCACCTCCAGACCCGAGTACGCGACGGCCGTGTAGCTCAGACCCTCGCCGAACGCGAAGGCCGGGCGCTGGGTGAGGTCGGCGTACCGGGAGCCGTGCTGGCCGCGGACCTGGTTGTAGTACGTCGGCTGCTGGCCCGCGTGCCGGGCGAAGGAGACGGGCAGCCGGCCCGAGGGCTCGACGAGGCCCAGCAGGACCTCGGCCACCGCACGGCCGCCCTGCATGCCCGGGTTGAAGGCGTGCAGGACCGCCGCCGCGCCGAGTGCGGACGGCGGGAGCACCAGCGGTTTGGAGCTGATGACCACGACGACGAGCGGTGTGCCGGTCGCGGCGAGCGCGTCGAGCAACGCGACCTGGTCGCCGACGAGTTCCAGCGTCGCGGTCGAACGCCCCTCGCCCACCAGCTCGATACGGTCGCCCACCACGGCGACGACGTAATCGGCGGCCTCGGCCGCGGCGACGGCCTCACCGATCAGGGCCTCGGAGGGCTCCGCGGGGACGACGACGTCAGGGCGGGGCTGCCCGTCCGGGAAGAACGCCCCCTCCGGGTCGGGGCCCACGGAGAGGATCTCGGCGCCTCGCGCGTAGGTGACGTCCCAGCCGTCCGGGACGTGCTCACGGAAGCCGTCGAGCACGGTGCGGATCATGGCGCGCGGATGGCCGTCCGGCAGCCAGTCCGCCTGGCCGGAGGAGCCCGCCCAGTCGCCCAGCTGGGTCTGCGCGTCATCGGCGTTGGGCCCGATCACGGCGACCGTACGCGGGGTCTGTCCTGACCCGGCGAGGGCGCGTCCGTCCTCGCCGGCCGTGAGTCCGCCGGCCAGCGGCAGGGTGCCGTCGTTGGTGAGCAGGACCAGCGAGCGGCGGGCGGCCTCCAGATTCAGTACGGCGTGCCCGGCGCTTCCGATGACCGCGGCCTGCCGGGCGGGATCGGGGTGCCGGGGGTCCTCGAAGAGGCCCAGCTCGAACTTCAGGGTCAGGACGCGGCGTACGGCCGCGTCGATCTCCGCCTCCTCCAGGGTGCCTTCGGCTACCGCGTTCTGGGCTCCCTCGAAGAACTGCGGGGTGGTCATCACCATGTCGTTGCCCGCCCGGACGGCCGCCGCCGCGGCCTGGGTGTGGTCGGCGTAGATCTTCTGTTCCCACACCATGCGGCCGACGTTGTCCCAGTCGGTGACCAGCGTGCCGGTGTAGCCCCACTCGCCGCGCAGGACCTCGTTCAGCAGCCAGTCGTTGACCGTGATCGGCACCCCGTCCATGGACTGGTAGCCGAGCATGAACGTCCGGCAGCCCTCGCGGGCGACCCGCTCGAACGGGGGAAGGAACCAGGAGCGCAGCTTGCGCCGTGAGATGTCGGCCTCGCTCGCGTCCCGGCCGCCCTGCGTCTCGGAGTAGCCGGCGAAGTGCTTGGCGCACGCCAGGACCGCCGTGGGGTCGTCCAGGCCCTCGCCCTGGTAGCCGCGGACCATCGCCGAGGCCAGCTCGCCGATGAGGAAGGGGTCCTCACCGAAGGTCTCGCTGACCCTGCCCCAGCGCAGGTCCCGGGTGATGCAGAGCACCGGTGAGAACGTCCAGTGGACGCCGGTCGCCGCGACCTCGACAGCGGTGGCCCGGGCGACGCGCTCCACGAGCTCGGGGTCCCAGGTGGCGGCCAGACCGAGCTGCGTGGGGTAGATCGTGGCCCCCTCCCAGAAGGAGTGGCCGTGGATGCAGTCCTCCGCGATCAGCAGCGGGATACGCAGCCGGGTCCGTCCGGTGAGCGCCGCCGCCTCCCGCACGCGCTCGGGGGAGGCGTGCAGGATCGAACCCGCGTGCTGGTCCTCGATGAGGTGGCGTACCCCGTCCTTGGCGTTCAACTGGAGCATCTGGCCGGTCTTCTCGGCCAGGGTCATGCGGCCGAGGAGGTCGTCGACCCGCTCGGCGACGGGAAGCGCGGGGTCGAGGTAGGGCAGGGAGGGGGAAGGGGACACGAGGGGTCCTTTCGCGACACGGTTCGTCTTCACCATAGAGTCAATCCCGACCACCTGGTAGGTATCTGCGGGGAGTCGCAGGGAGCATCCGGTGCACCGGAGCGCGGGGGAGAGTGGAGCATGACGGCCGAGGAGCGGCGCGGCTACGCGAAGGGCCGCGCGAAGCGGCGGGAGATCCTGGACCAGGCGATGGCCCTGTTCGGTGAGGCCGGTTACCGGGGTGCGTCGCTGCGGGTGATCGCGACCCGGTGCGGCATCTCGCACACCGGTCTGCTGCACCACTTCCCGACCAAGGAGGCGCTGCTGCTCGCGGTCCTGGAGCACCGCGACGACGTGGACGACGCCTGGCTCTCGCTCGGCGGCACCACGGGCGTCGGGCGGCTGCGGCGGTTCGCCGAGCTGGCCGAGCTGAACGCCACCCGGCGCGGGATAGTCGAGCTGTTCTCGGTGGTCTCCACCGAGGCGACGGCCGCCGATCACCCTGCCCACGGATACTTCGTGCGCCGCTACGAGAACTCGGTGGCGGGTGCCCGGCTCGCCTACGAACAGGCGCGGCGGGCGGGTGCGCTGCGGGCCGGTATCGCCCCCGACGCCGCGGGCAGGCAGCTGATCGCACTGATGGACGGGCTCCAGGTGCAGTGGCTCCTGAGCGACCGTGCCACGGACATGCCCGGCGTCCTGCGGGCGCACATCCGGGCGCAGCTCACCGTGGATCTGTGAGGGCCCGCAGCACGGTCCGCTCGAGCGGCCGTCTCAGATAGTAGGAAGTCCGAGTATCTGTAGAGACAGATGGTCCCGGCTGTCCTAGCGTTGTAGGAGCCGAACGAATCGCTGATCCAGCGACCGGCGTGCGTGAGCGTGCCCCGAGCAGGCAATCCCTGCGGCATCAGCTCCCCGCCCCTGTCGGCGCCTCCGAATCCCGATCTCGGAATCCGTTCGCGCGAAGTCCCGATCTCGAAATCCACGCGATCTCAAGGAGTCGATCCCTCATGGCCGAGACCACCGTCCGCCGCGTCCGTCACGGCACCCGCTCCGCCGAGTCGGAGCGCAAGAACGCCGCCGCCGCCCTGCAGCGCGCCCTCGACCGCCGGGACAACGGCGGGTCGACGGGGCACTGAGTCACCGGAGTCGCGTCCGCATGGTGGACGCGGAATGTCATGGGGTGGGACGGACGTTAGGGTGCCCATATGTCTCGCAGCATCGATCTCGCAGTGATCCCCGGCGACGGTATCGGCCAGGAGGTCGTCACCCAGGGCCTCAAGGTTCTCAACGCTGTCCTCCCGCAGGATGTGAAGCTGGAGACCAAGGAGTACGACCTCGGCGCCCAGCGGTGGCACCGCACCGGTGAGACCCTCCCCGACGCGGAGCTGGAAGCCCTCAAGGGCCATGACGCCATCCTGCTCGGAGCCATCGGCGACCCCTCCGTGCCCTCGGGCGTGCTGGAGCGCGGACTCCTGCTGAAGCTGCGTTTCGCGTTCGACCACTTCATCAACCTGAGGCCGTCGAAGCTCTTCCCGAACACCGCCACTCCGCTGGCCGGCCGCCCCGAGATCGACTTCGTCGTCGTCCGCGAGGGGACCGAGGGCCCGTATACGGGCAACGGCGGTTCCCTGCGCACGGGCACGGAGCACGAGGTCGCCACCGAGGTCAGCGTGAACACCGCCTACGGCGTCGAGCGCGTCGTGCGTGACGCCTTCGCGCGTGCCGCGGCCCGCCCCCGCAGGAAGCTGACGCTGGTCCACAAGAACAACGTCCTCGTGCACGCCGGCCACCTGTGGAAGAACACCTTCGACAAGGTCGCGGCCGAGTTCCCCGAGGTCACCACCGACTACCTGCACGTCGACGCCGCGACGATCTTCTTCGTCACCCAGCCGGAGCGCTTCGACGTCATCGTCACCGACAACCTCTTCGGCGACATCCTCACCGACCTCGCCGCGGCCGTGAGCGGCGGCATCGGCCTGGCCGCCTCCGGCAACATCAACCCGACGGGCGCCTTCCCGTCCATGTTCGAGCCGGTGCACGGCACCGCGCCCGACATCGCGGGCCAGGGCAAGGCCGACCCGACGGCCACGATCCTCTCCGTCGCCCTCCTGCTGCGCCACCTCGGCTACGAGGCCGAGGCCGTGCGCATCGAGGAGGCCGTCTCCGCCGACCTCGCGGAGCGCGACGGGGCCGCCGCGCGTACCACCGACGAGATCGGCGACGCGCTCGCGGTACGCGTAGCGAGCTGACCCGACGACTCCACTTCGAAGCCGCCGGGTCGCAACCGCACCCGGCGGCTTCACCTTGCGGTCTCCGGGTGCCACCATCGACCCAGGACCGCGTTTCGCGTCGCGCGAGCGACCGCAGAACGTCACCGCAATCGAGTCATTTCGTGCAGAGCCGCCCCCGGGAGATAATCGAACGCGGGACCGCTGCTCGCCGTAGAGCTCGGACGTCCTACAACCTGTCCGGCAATCGCCGGACGGGAGCAGACGTGGGCGCGGTCCATCACACACAAGACCGGTGAAGGACACGCACTCATGACGACGCCCACGATCGAGCTCAAGCCCTCCTCGCACCCGCTGTCCGACGCGGAGCGTGAGGCGGCCCTGGCCAACCCCGGATTCGGCCGGCACTTCACCGACCACATGGTGACGATCAGCTGGACCGAGGGCCGGGGCTGGCACGACGCGCAGCTCGTGCCGTACGGTCCGCTGTCGCTCGACCCGGCCAACATGACGCTGCACTACGCGCAGGAGATCTTCGAGGGGCTCAAGGCCTACCGGCAGCCCGACGGCACGGTCGCCACCTTCCGTCCGGAGGCAAACGCCGCCCGCTTCCAGCGGTCAGCCGCCCGGCTCGCGATGCCGGAGCTGCCCATCGAGACCTTCATCGAGGCGTGTGACGTCCTGGTCCAGCAGGACCAGGCATGGGTCCCGCCGCACGGCGGCGAGGAGTCCCTCTACCTGCGCCCCTTCATGATCGCCGCCGAGGTGGGCCTCGGGGTCCGGCCGGCCAACGAGTACCTCTTCATCGTCATCGCCTCTCCCGCCGGCGCCTACTTCCCCGGCGGTGTGAAGCCGGTCTCGATCTGGCTCTCCCAGGACCGGGTGCGCGCCGTTCCCGGCGGCGTGGGTGACGCCAAGACCGGCGGCAACTACGCGGCCTCCCTCCTCGCCCAGGCAGAGGCGGCCGCTCAGGGCTGCGACCAGGTGGCCTACCTCGACGCCGTCGAGCACAAGTGGGTCGAGGAGCTCGGCGGCATGAACCTCTACTTCGTGTACGAGCAGGAGGACGGCGGCAAGCGGATCGTCACCCCCACCCTCACCGGCTCGCTGCTCGCCGGTATCACCCGTGACTCCCTGCTCACCGTGGCCCGTGACCTCGGTTACGCCTCCGAGGAGGGCCGCGTCTCCATCGACCAGTGGCGTGCCGACACCGAGAACGGCACCCTCACCGAGGTTTTCGCCTGCGGTACCGCCGCCGTCATCACCCCCGTCGGCACCGTGAAGTCCGCCGACGGCGAGTGGACCCAGGGTGACGGCGCCCCCGGTGAGGTCACCCTCAAGCTGCGCGAGCGCCTGCTGGACATCCAGCGCGGCATCGCCGAGGACACCCACGGCTGGATGCACGGGCTCGGCCGGTAATCCGCCGTAACTGTCGTGACCGCGAAGGCCGCGTCCCTGATCGGGGGCGCGGCCTTTGTCGTCCCCCGTGTTTGAGCACCGCTCAAAACCTGGTTAGAGTGCTGCTCCAACCAGGAGGTGCCGTGACGTGCGACTGACCCCGACCGAACGAGACCGGCTGCTGCTCTTCGGTGCGGCCGAGCTGGCCAGGGCCCGGCGCGCCCGTGGCCTGCGGCTCAACGTCCCCGAGGCGACCGCCCTGATCGCGGACACCGTCTGCGAGGCGGCCAGGGACGGGCGCAGGCTGGCCGAGGCGATCGAGGCCGCCCGTGCCGTGCTGGGGCCGGACGACGTGCTGCCGGGCGTGGCCGACGTGGTCACCGAGGTCCAGGTGGAGGCCGTCTTCGACGACGGTTCCCGGCTCGCCGTCGTCACCGGCCCCCTCGACGGCGGGACCCTCGGCGACGACGCCCCCGGCGCGCTCCTCCCCGGCCCGACGACGCCCGCACGGGAGCCCGCCCTGCGGCTCACCGTCCGTAACACCGCGACCGTCCCCGTCAGCGTGACCTCCCACTTCCACTTCTTCGAGGCCAACCCCCGGCTCGCGTTCGACCGCGCGGCGGCGTACGGCATGCGGCTGAGCGTGCCCGCCGGCTCCTCCGTCCGCTTCGGCCCGGGGGAGAGTGCCGAGGCGGCGCTCGTCCCGATCGGAGGCGACCGGATCGCCATCGGCTTCGCCGGGCTCGTCGACGGACCGCTGGACGCGCCGGGCGCCAAGGAGGAGGCGCTGCGCAGAGCGGCCGCCTGCGGGTACCTCGGAGCGGGGGAGGGCGCGTGACGGACCCGTACGAGTACGCCTCCGTGCACGGGCCGCGCGCCGGGGACCGGGTCAGGCTCGGCGACTCCGGGCTGACCGTACGCGTGGAGACCGACGCCCAGAAGCAGGGGGACGAGTTCCTCGCCGGCTTCGGCAAGACGGCCCGCGACGGCCTGCACCTCAAGGCCGCGGCGGTCCGGGAGACCTGCGACATCGTCATCAGCAACGTGCTGGTCATCGACGCCGTGCTGGGCATCCGCAAGGTCTCGGTCGGCATCCGCGAGGGCCGCATCGCCGCGATCGGGCGGGCCGGCAACCCGGACACCCTCGACGGGGTCGACGTGGTCGTCGGCACCGGTACGACCATCGTCTCCGGCGAGGGGCTCATCGCGACGGCCGGCGCGGTGGACCCCCACGTCCATCTGCTCTCCCCGCGCATCATGGAGGCTTCGCTGGCCTCCGGCGTCACCACGGTCATCGGCCAGGAGTTCGGCCCGGTCTGGGGTGTCGGCGTCAACTCCCCGTGGGCCCTGCGCCACGCCTTCAACGCCTTCGACGCCTGGCCGGTCAACATCGGCTTCCTGGGCCGGGGTTCGTCCTCCGACGAGGCGCCGCTGATCGAGGCCCTCGCCGAGGGCGGTGCCTGCGGCTTCAAGGTGCACGAGGACATGGGCGCCCACACCCGTGCCCTGGACACCGCCCTGCGGGTCGCCGAGGAGTACGACGTCCAGGTCGCCCTGCACAGCGACGGGCTGAACGAGTGCCTGTCGGTCGAGGACACCCTGAGCGTGCTCGAAGGCCGCACGATCCACGCCTTCCACATCGAGGGCTGCGGCGGGGGGCACGTGCCGAACGTGCTGAAGATGGCGGGCGTCCCGAACGTCATCGGCTCCTCCACCAACCCGACGCTCCCCTTCGGCCGCGACGCGGTCGCCGAGCACTACGGGATGATCGTCTCCGTCCACGACCTCAAGACCGGTCTCCCCGGCGACGCGGCCATGGCCCGCGACCGGATCCGCGCCGGGACCATGGGCGCCGAGGACGTGCTGCACGACCTGGGCGCCATCGGGATCACCTCCTCCGACGCCCAGGGCATGGGGAGGGCCGGTGAGACCGTGCGCCGCACCTTCGCCATGGCCGCGAAGATGAAGTCCGAGCTCGGCCCGATGGAGGGTGACGGCCCCGGTGACGACAACGCCCGGGTGCTGCGCTACATCGCCAAGCTCACGATCAACCCCGCTATCGCCCACGGCATCGCCCACGAGGTCGGCTCCATCGAGACGGGGAAGCTCGCCGACATCGTGCTCTGGCGCCCGGAGTTCTTCGGCGCGAAGCCCCAGCTGGTCCTGAAGTCCGGCTTTCCCGCGTACGGGGTCACGGGAGACCCCAACGCCGCCACCGACACCTGCGAACCCCTCGTCCTGGGACCGCAGTTCGGTGCGTACGGGGCCGCCGCCGCCGATCTCTCCGTGGCGTTCGTCGCGGAGGCCGCCACCCAGCTGGGCGCCGACCTCATGCCCACCCGCCGCCGCAGGGTCGCGGTCCGGGGCACGCGCGGCATCGGACCGGCCGACCTGCGCCTCAACTCGCGTACCGGACAGGTCGCCGTGGACGGCGACACCGGCCTGGTCACCCTCGACGGCGACCCGCTGCGCTCACCGGCCGCCGAAGCCGTCTCCCTCAACCGCCTCTACTTCCTCTGATCCCGCCAAGGACCGCTCCCATGACCTTCCGTATGCCGCCCGAATGGGCCCCGCACGAACGCACCTGGATGGCCTGGCCCGGCCCCAACCCCACCTTCACCACCGGCGCCGAACTCGACGGGGCGCGCCGGGCCTGGGCCGCCGTCGCACGGGCCGTACGCCGCTTCGAACCGGTCACGGTGATCACCGGCCCCGGCCAGGAGGACGAAGCCCGCGCCCTGCTCGGCCCCGGCATCGAGACGGCCGTACGCCCCCTCGACGACGCCTGGATGCGCGACATCGGACCCACCTTCGTCACCGACGGCCGACGGCTGGCCGCCGTGG
Organism: Streptomyces sp. NPDC002793; assembly: GCF_040295485.1. Taxonomy (NCBI): domain Bacteria; kingdom Bacillati; phylum Actinomycetota; class Actinomycetes; order Kitasatosporales; family Streptomycetaceae; genus Streptomyces; species Streptomyces sp. NPDC002793. The sequence goes on from NZ_JBEOVL010000011.1 coordinate 8,882, forward strand.
ACTGGACGTTCAACGGCTGGGGTGCCCAGGGCTGGGCCCGATGGGAGAACGACCGGCACATCGCGCGCGGTGTCGCGGAGCTGGCCGGGGTGCCCGTGCACAGCTCACCCCTGGTCAACGAGGGCGGCGCTATCCACGTGGACGGCGAGGGCACCGTGCTGCTCACCGAAACCGTCCAGCTGGGCGAGGAACGCAACCCCGGCTGGACCAGGCAGGCCGTCGAGGACGAGATCCACGCCCGCCTCGGCACCGAGAAGGCGATCTGGCTGCCGCGCGGCCTGGCCGGCGACTACGGCGACTACGGCACCCTCGGCCACGTCGACATCGTCGCCGCCTTCGCCCGCCCCGGCGTCGTCGTCGCCCACGTCCAGCCCGACCCCTCCCACCCGGACCACGCGATCACCCGGGAGACGGTCCGGATCCTGCGGGCCGCCACCGACGCCGGGGGCCGCCCGCTGGAGGTCGTGGAGATCCCCGCACCCACGGTGCTGCACGACCCGGACGGCGCCTGGGCCGACTACTCCTACATCAATCACTACCTCTGCAACGACGGTGTGATCCTCTGCGCCTTCGACGACCCGAGGGACGAGGAGGCGGCCGCCGTCCTCGGCGACCTGTTCCCGGACCGTACGGTGACACCCGTCGACGCCCGTACCATCTTTGCCGGTGGTGGAGGCATCCACTGCATCACGCAGCAACAACCCAGGATCTGAGACCGTGCCCCGAACCCCGCGCCGCCGCAACGTCGCCCCGCCCAGGGAGGACGTGCTCGCCGCCGTCATGGCCACCGTCGCCGAGCGCGGACTCGACGGCCTCACCATGGCGGGGCTGGGCCGCGAGGTGCGGATGAGCAGCGGGCACCTCCTCTACTACTTCCGCACCAAGGACGAGCTGCTGCTGCAGACCCTGGAGTGGAGCGAGGCGCGGCTCGGTGCCGAGCGCCGGGCCCTGCTCGCCGGGCCCGGCACCGCACGCGAGCGGCTCGACGCCTACATCGCGCTGTACGTCCCCGACGGCCACCGCGATCCGCACTGGACGCTCTGGCTGGAGGTCTGGAACCGCTCCCAGGACGCCGACGACGACGCCCGCGCCCGGCAGGCGGCCATCGAGGACGCCTGGCACCGCGACCTCGTGGAGCTGTTGGCCGACGGCGTCGCGCGCGGTGAGTTCCGTGCCGTCGACACGGGGCGGGCCGCGACCCGTCTGCGGGCCCTGATGGACGGGTTCAGCGTCCATGTCACCGTCGGCATCCCCGGCACCGGGCGGGCTCACGTCCTCGACCAGATGCGCGCGTACGCGGACGACACCCTCGTCCCTCCCGGGGCGGCCGTCCGTGCGACGGACGTCACGCCCGCATCCTGAGACGGGGCGGGACCCGGGGGTGCCCCTGTGCCAGACTGCGTGCGTGTCCTCGTTCGCCATGATTATCGGCAGCAGGCGCGCCGGTCCGCAGTGACCGTCCCGTATCACCACGTACGGAACGGGCATCGTGCCCCAGACCCGCGCGCAGACCTCTCGCACCCGCGAGGGGTTTTTTCGTTTTACGGCCCCCACCACGGCCGGGGCGAGGCACGCGAGAGTATGGGGGCAAGTGGAGCCGATTCGTCCGGATCCGCTCACCCGACAGGAGTCAGATCAGCATGACCACCAAGGCCACGGCCCCCGACGACACCTTCCATGTCTTCGACACCACCCTGCGCGACGGTGCGCAGCGCGAAGGCATCAACCTGACCGTCGCGGACAAGCTGACCATTGCCCGGCATCTGGACGACTTCGGCGTGGGCTTCATCGAGGGCGGCTGGCCCGGCGCCAACCCCCGCGACACCGAGTTCTTCGCCCGCGCGCAGCAGGAGATCCACTTCGAGCACGCCCAGCTCGTCGCCTTCGGCGCCACCCGCAGGGCCGGCGGCAAGGCCGCCGAGGACCCGCAGGTCCAGGCGCTCCTGGACTCGGGCGCCCCGGTCGTCACGCTGGTCGCCAAGTCCCACGACCGCCACGTGGAACTGGCCCTGCGCACCACCCTGGAGGAGAACCTGGAGATGGTCCGCGACACCGTCGCCCACCTCCGGGAACAGGGCCGACGGGTCTTCGTCGACTGCGAGCACTTCTTCGACGGCTACCGGGCCAACCCGGAGTACGCCAAGTCGGTCGCGCGCACCGCCCATGAGGCGGGCGCCGACGTCGTCATCCTCTGCGACACCAACGGCGGGATGCTGCCCGCGCAGGTCCAGGCCGTCGTCTCCACCGTCCTCGCCGACACCGGAGCCCGGCTCGGCATCCACGCCCAGGACGACACGGGCTGCGCCGTGGCCAACACCCTGGCCGCCGTCGACGCGGGCGCCACCCACGTGCAGTGCACGGCCAACGGCTACGGCGAGCGGGTCGGCAACGCCAACCTCTTCCCCGTCGTGGCCGCGCTGGAACTCAAGTACGGCAAGACCGTCCTGCACGACGGCGCGCTCGCCGACATGACCCGCATCTCCCACGCCATCGCCGAGGTCGTCAACCTCACGCCCTCCACCCACCAGCCGTACGTCGGCGTCTCCGCCTTCGCGCACAAGGCCGGACTGCACGCCTCCGCGATCAAGGTCGACCCGGACCTCTACCAGCACATCGACCCCGAGCGCGTCGGCAACACCATGCGGATGCTCGTCTCCGACATGGCAGGCCGGGCCTCCATCGAGCTCAAGGGCAAGGAGCTCGGCATCGACCTGGGGGACGACCGCGCGCTCGTCCAGCGGGTCGTCGAGCGGGTCAAGGAGCGCGAACTCGCGGGCTACACCTACGAGGCGGCCGACGCCTCCTTCGAGCTGCTGCTGCGCGCCGAGGTCGAGGGCCGGCCCCGCCGCTACTTCCGCGTCGAGTCCTGGCGGGCCATCGTCGAGAACCGCCCCGACGGCACCCACGCCAACGAGGCGACCGTGAAGCTCTGGGCCAAGGGCGAGCGGATCGTCGCCACGGCCGAGGGCAACGGCCCGGTCAACGCCCTGGACCGGGCGCTGCGAGTCGGTCTGGAGCGGATCTACCCGCAACTCGCCAAGCTGGAGCTGATCGACTACAAGGTCCGCATCCTGGAAGGCCGCACCGGCACCGAATCCACCACCCGGGTGCTGATCACCACGGGTGACGGATCCGGTGACTGGGCGACGGTCGGCGTGGCCGAGAACGTCATCGCCGCGTCCTGGCAGGCGCTGGAGGACGCGTACACCTACGGCCTGCTGCGGGCGGGCGTCGAGCCGACCGACTGACGGACCGCGCTACTGGAGCCGCCACTTCTGGTTGGCGGCTCCGGTGCACGTCCAGATCTGGACGCGGGCCCCGTTCGCGGTGGACCGGTCGGCCACGTCGAGGCACTTGTCCGCCGCCGTGTTCACCACGTCCCCCGTCGAGGCGTCGTACGTCCAGCGTTGCGCCCCGGACCCGTTGCAGGTGTACAGCTGGACCTTTGCTCCGTCGGCCGTCGAGCCCGACGTGACGTCCAGGCAGGCGCCCAGCACCTTCACGGTGCCGTCCGTTCCCACCGTCCAGCGTTGGTTGGCCGCGCCGGTGCAGTCCCAGATCTGGACGGGGGTGCCGTCGGCGCCGGTGTTCCCCGTGGCGTCCAGGCACTTGCCGCTGCCGGAGAGGGCGCCACTGCTGTCCGAGGACCCCGACTGGCTGCCTGACCAGGTGAACGTCGCCGAGGTGCGGCCGGGCAGGGAGTAGGTGAACTTCTGCCCGCCCCAGTTCACGGTGGTCTGCTGGGCCGAGGACGAACCGTTGTAGGCGATCAGGGCCTTGGAGCCGTCCGGGTTGCGCCAGGCGACGTTCGGCACGGTCGAGCTGGCAGTGGAGGCGATGCGGGCGGCGCCGGGCCGGACGTACTTCGTCAGGTGGCCCATCGTGTAGTACTCGACGGTGTAGTCGACCTGACCGTGCCTGCTGTCGCCGTTGTGCACGGTGACCAGGCCGTCGCAGGTGCCGCAGCCGCCGTTGTGGGGTCCACGGTTCTGGTCGACGGCCAGCGACCACTTGGTCACCGACTTAGCCCAGTTACGGGTGTAGTCGATGATGTTGAGCATGTCCTCACGCTGCTGGTCGGCGATCCAGGTACCGCCCGAGTGCTCGGTCTGGAAGGCGTCCAGCTCCGGGTACCGGTCGTGCACCGCCGTCTGCTTGGCGACGTCCCCGCCGTAACCGTGCCAGGCGACCCCGCCGAAGTTCGGGTGGCTGCGCACCGCGGGGTCGTCCACCGTCTCGGCGGCGTACGCGTCGTAGGTGTCCCAGTTCCAGTCGTGCGCCAGGACCTTGGTGGACAGGCCGGCCGACCGGAGCGCGGGCAGCAGCTCGCTCTTGGTGAAGTAGGCGAGGCCCGAGCCGTTCCAGCTCATGGAGGGATAGCCGGAGCAGCAGGTGGGCTCGTTCTGCGCGGTGACGTAGTCGACCGGGACGCCCTGGTCCTTCCACGCCTGGAGGTACTTGACGAAGTAGTCGGCGTACGTGCCGTAGTTCTCGGCCTTCAGCCAGCCGCCGTCGAGCCGGCCGTTGTCCTTCATCCAGGCCGGCGCCGTCCACGGGGAGGCGACCGTCGTCAGCGCGGGGTTGAGCCGCTTGGCCTGCTCGGTCAGCGGCAACACGTCCTGCAGATCGTGTGCGATCGAGAAGTTGGCGAGGCCGGGGTCCGTCTGTCCGGCCGGCATGTCGTCGTACGTGTAGCCGAAGCGGGCCAGGTCGGAGCCGCCCATGGGGTTGCGCACGAACGACAGCCCGATGCCCTCGGTGGGGGAGAAGAGCTTCTTCATCGTCTCGTCGCGGGTGGCCTGGCTGAGCGCGCCGCTGCCCTTCATCAGCCAGGCCGCGGTGTCCGTGAACGAGGCGCCGCCGCCGGTGAAGGTCTGGTAGCGGGTGTTCTCGTCGACGGTGATGTTCGTGCCGGAGCCGCCGTTGCCGGCTCCGAAGGCGATCGGGGTCTGTGGTTCGAGACCGCGGGTGACATGGCGGCCGCCGGAGTCGTCCGTGGTGGTCAGCGCGATGTTCACCGTCTCGCCTGCGGCCTGTGCGGTGCCGGAGGAGAGCCCGGCCAGTCCCGCGGTCGCGAGCGCCGTGGCGACGAGGACTCTCACCGCTCTGCTTGTCCGAATCATGGGCTGCTGCCTTTCTCGGCAGGGGCGTGGGGGAAAAGCCGTCGAACGAGCGTGAGTGAACGGGTATTACGTGTTCGCGTCAAGAGTTTCGTATGTTCAAGAGGTGAACGAAAGCTTCTCCGGGGCTAAGCCGAGCATGGGTACGGACCAATCTCGGCGTGAAGTATTGACGCCCCTGTTCCGGCGCGGTTAACTCCAGCCGCAACGCCGGTACCGGTTCCGGAACCGGTACCGAAGCCCGCTCCACCTCCTGCCCCGCCTTGTCCCTGGAGGCCCCGTTGCGTGTCACCATCGCCGATGTCGCCCGTGAGGCCGGCGTCAGCAAGACGACCGTGTCGCGGGTCCTCAACTTCAAGGGCGAGGTGGACGGTTCGACGGCCGCCCGCGTTCGGGAAGTGATCGCGGACCTAGGCTACGTACCCAGCTCGGGCGCCGTCGGGCTGGCCCGTGGCAGCAGCCGGACCGTCGGCATGCTGGTCCCCTCGCTCACCTGGCCGTGGATGGGCGAGGTGCTCCAGGGGGTCGTCGACACCGTCGAGGCGGCCGACTACGGGCTGCTGCTCTTCACCTGCAACCGGGGTGCCGAATCCGTCGAGCGCTTCACCACCCAGGTGTCGGCGCGCGCCTTCGACGGACTCGTCGTCGTGGAGCCGGAGAACACGCTCGACCAGCTCACCGCGCTCCACCGGTCCGGTCTGCCGATCGTCCTGATCGACGACAGGGGGCACCACCCGGAATTCCCCTCCGTCGTGACCACCAATCACGAAGGAGGAGCGTCCGCCGCCCGTCACCTGCGGGCCGGGGGACGCACCCGGCCGCTGGTCGTCACCGGTCCGCAGCACTTCGGCTGCGTACGTGACCGGCTCGCGGGCTTCTGTTCGGTCCTGCCCACCGAGCTGGTCGTGGACGGGGACTTCACCGAGCGTCAGGGCCGTCTCGCCGTGGAGGAACTCCTGGCGGCGGACGTCCGGTTCGACTCCGTCTTCGCCCACAACGACATCAGCGCGGCCGGGGTGTTGCGCGCGCTGAGAGCCGCCGGCCGTCGCGTACCCGACGACGTCGCGGTGGTCGGCTTCGACGACATCCCGATGGCCGAACACACCGAACCGCCGCTGACCACCGTGCGTCAGCCCGCCCGGCAGATGGGCGAGGCGGCGGCCCGGCTGCTGCTCTCCCACCTCGGCGGCACAGCCGTACCGGACGGCCCCGTCGTGCTGCCCACCGAACTGGTCGTGCGCCACTCGGCGCCGTAAGGGATCCGGCCCCGCCGGTCACCCGTCCTCATCCCCGAACCCGCCGCACCCGCACCCGGCGCGTCGAGCGCTGCCCGCACCCCGGATCTCCCAGACCCGCAGTCCTCCTGGAGTCGCCATGTCCGTACGCCGTCGTCACACCCTGAGAGCGCTCTCAGCCGCCACCGCCGTGGTCGCGCTCGCCGCCGGCTGCTCGTCCGCCAACTCGGGTGCCAACAAGGGAGGCGCCGGGGCCTCCGGCGTGCTGACCCTCGGCAAGCCGGACGGACCGCAGACGAACAACAGCAACCCGTTCCTCGCCACCTCGGCGAGCGCCACGCTGGGCTACCGGTTCATGATCTACGAGCCGCTGGCGATGACCAACCAGATCCGCCCCACCGACAAGGCGGACCCCTGGCTGGCGACGGACTGGGCCTGGGAGTCCAACTTCACCAAGGTCACCTTCACCCTCGACGAGCGGGCCAAGTGGGCCGACGGCAAGCCGCTCACCGCCGCGGACGTCGCCTTCACCTTCGAGCTGCTCAAGAAGCACCCGGCGCTCAACGGCAACGGCATCCCGTACGACGGCGTCACGGTCGAGGGGGACAAGGTCGTCCTGACCTTCAAGGAATCCCAGTTCGTCAACCAGAACAAGATCATCACGACCTTCGTCGTGCCCAAGCACGTCTGGGAGAAGGTCGAGAACCCGGAGACCTGGCCCAACCGCACCCCGGTCGGCTCCGGCCCGTACAAGCTGAAGACCTTCACCCCGCAGACCACCACCCTGACCGCCACGCCCGCCTACTGGAAGGGCGAGACGAAGGTCAAGGAGCTGCGCTACTCCGCGTACAACGACAACAGCGCGGCGACGACGGCCCTGGCGAACGGCAAGCTCGAATGGTCGTTCGTCTTCATGCCGAACTACAAGCAGCTGTACGTCGCCAAGGACCCGAAGAACCACAAGCTGTGGTTCCCCTCCGGGCTCGGCATCCACGGCCTGTGGTTCAACACCGCCCGCAAGCCCTTCGACAACCCCGCCCTGCGCAAGGCGATGGCCATGGTCATCGACCGCAAGGCGATCCACGTGCAGGCACAGGCGACCCTCTACCCGGAGATCAGCAACCCGACCGGCATCCCGCTGCCCGCCGGTGCCCCGTTCCTCGCCCCGGAGTACAAGAACGCCACCACGGCGCCCGACGTGGACGGCGCCAAGGCGCTCCTCAAGGACGCCGGGTTCCAGCTCAGCGGCGGTGTCCTGAAGGACCCGGGCGGCAAGCCGGTGGAGCTGACCTTCACCGACCCGGCCGGCTGGAACGACTACATCACCGGGCTCTCCATCATCAAGGACAACATCAAGCAGCTCGGCATCGAGGCCAAGGTCAAGACACAGACGGCCGAGGCCTGGGGCAACGACGTCGCCACCGGCAACTTCGACGCCACCCTGCACTGGACCAACAGCGGTGCCACGCCGTACGACATGTACCAGAACATCATGGACGGGGCGATCCTCCAGCCCATCGGCAAGAGCGCCCAGCTCGGCAACTTCGGCCGCTTCAAGAGCCCGGAGGCCACCGCCGCGCTCAAGGAGTACGCCAACGCCACGGACGACGCGACACGCACCGAGGCCATGAACGCCCTCCAGAAGATCATGGTCGAGCAGGCCCCCGTCGTGCCGACGGCCGCAGCGCCCATCGGCGCCGAGTACTCCACCAAGAACTGGGTGGGCTGGCCCACCGAGAAGGACCCGTACGCGGCCCCGCAGCACACCCAGCCCGACGCGCTGGAAGTCGTGCTGAACCTGAAGCCCGCCAAGTAAGCACGGGGAAGAACCGTCCATGACCACCGAACAGTCCGCAGACGCGCCCACCGAGAACGACGTGGTGCTCGAAGCACGCGGAGTCACCAAGCACTTCCCCGTACGGCGCACCGCGGGCGACCTCCTCGCCCGCAGACGCCGCACCGTCCACGCCGTCGACGACGTGTCGCTGAAGCTCAGGCGCGGCACCGTCACGGCCCTGGTGGGGGAGTCGGGCTCCGGGAAGTCCACCGTCGCACGGCTGCTCGCCCAGCTGTACCCGCTCACCGAGGGTGAGATACACCTGGGCGGTGCGGCGGTCAAGGCCGGGCGTGGCCGGTCCTTCCGCAGGTACGTCAAACAGGTCCAACTGATCTTCCAGGACCCCTTCGCCTCGCTCAACCCGGTGCACACCGTGCGCTACCACCTGACCCGGGCGCTCAAGATCCACGACCGGGCGGGCAACGGCGAAGCGGACCTGGAGAAGAACCTGACCGCTCTGCTCGAACGCGTCCAGCTGACTCCTCCTCATCAGTTCCTGGACAAGTTCCCGCACGAGCTGTCGGGAGGGCAGCGCCAGCGCGTCGCGATAGCGCGCGCGCTCGGCGCCGACCCTCAGGTGCTGCTGGCCGACGAGCCGGTGTCGATGCTGGACGTGTCGATCCGGCTCGGCGTCCTCAACCTGCTCCGGGACCTCAAGGAGCGCCTGCACCTCGCGATCCTCTACATCACCCACGACATCGCGTCCGCCCGCTACTTCGCGGACACGACCCTGGTGATGTACGCGGGCCGGATCGTCGAGGGCGGTGACAGCGAGACCGTCACCCAGCACCCCGCCCACCCCTACACCCAGCTCCTGATCGCCTCCGCGCCCGACCCCGACCGGGTGGCGGACGAGGAGGCGCAGGAGGAGACCGGAAGCGGCGAGCCGCCCTCGCTGATCGCCCCGCCGGACGGCTGCCGCTTCCACCCCCGCTGCCCGAAGGCCATGGAGCGCTGCCGCACCGAACTGCCACCGCGCTTCGACCTGGCGGACGGCCAGTGGGCCGCGTGCTGGCTGTACGACGGCACCACCGCCGAGGGAGCAGCGAAGTGAAGTACGTCCTCCAGAGGCTGGCCTTCTACGCGGTGACCGCCTGGGCCGCCATCACCATCAACTTCCTGATCCCACGCCTGATGCCGGGCGACCCGGTCGAGGCCCTGATGAGCCGCTACCAGGGGCAGCTCGACACCACCGCCATCGCCTCGCTGAAGGCGCTGTTCGGGCTCGACGAGGACCAGTCCGTCTGGTCGCAGTACACCGACTACTGGTCCCACCTGCTCGACGGCGACCTCGGACTGTCCTTCACCTTCTTCCCGACCCCGGTCAGCGAGGTGATCTCCTCCTCACTGCCCTGGACGCTCGCACTGGTCGGCATCACCACCCTGATCAGCTTCCTGCTCGGCACGGGCATCGGCGTCTACAGCGGCTGGCGGCGCGGCTCCTGGCTGGACGGGCTGCTGCCGGTGACCACCTTCATCTCGGCCATCCCGTACTTCTGGCTCGGTCTCATCGCCATCGCGCTGTTCGCGGTGAAGTGGCAGGTCTTCCCGGCCGCCGGAGGGTACGACAACTCGCTGGTCCCCGCCTTCGACTGGCCGTTCATCTCCAGCGCGCTCTACCACGGGGTGCTCCCCGGGGTGACGATCGTGCTGAGCGCCATCGCCGGCTGGATCCTCGGCATGCGGAACATGATGGTGACCGTCTCCTCCGAGGACTACGTCATGGTGGCGCAGGCCAAGGGGCTGTCCGAGCGCCGCGTGATGTTCTCGTACGCCGCCCGCAACGCCGTCCTGCCCAACATCTCGGGCTTCGCCCTCTCGCTGGGCTTCATCGTCGGCGGCACCCTGCTGGTCGAGATGGTCTTCTCCTACCCGGGCATCGGCTTCCAGCTGTTCCAGGCCGTCGGAGCGAAGGACTACCCGCTGATGCAGGGCGTCTTCCTGATCATCACGCTCTCCGTGCTCGCCGCAAACCTGCTGGCCGACATGGCGTACGCCCTCCTCGACCCCCGCACCCGCAAGGAGGCCTAGTGGGCCTCTCTTCCCGGACGGGCCGGGCTCGCGCGGTCCGGCACGCACACCCGCGGCGTTGTCGTCAGTCCTCGACGCTCCGCGTTGCCTCCCTCCTCCGCCTTGCGGCTGCACGCACCAGACCGCGCTCCCTGTTCCGGCCTGCCCCGGAAGAGAGGCCCTGATGTCCGTCACCACCACCACCGACCTCGTCGTCACGGACGCCGCTCCCCCCGCCGCGTCCCGGGCCAGACTCCGCTTCCTGCGCGGCGGGAAGACCCGCGCCGGGCTGCTGATCCTCGCGTTCTTCGTCGTCCTCGCCGTGGCGGGCCCCTGGCTCGCCCCGTACGACCCGGACGCGATGAGCGACCAGCTGCTGCAACCGCCGTCCGCCGAGCACTGGTTCGGTACGACGCAGACCGGGCAGGACGTCCTCTCGCAGATCCTGGTCGGCACCCGAGGAGTCCTGCTCGTCGGCTTCCTCGCCGGCATCCTGGCGACGGCGCTGTCGGTGCTCATCGGGGTCAGCGCGGGATTCCTCGGCGGAGCCGCCGACGAGATCCTCTCGATGCTCTCCAACGTCTTCCTCGTCATCCCGGGCCTGCCGCTGATCATCATCATCGCGAGCTTCGTCGAGGACACCGGCGACCTGCTGATCGCCGCCGTCATCGCCCTCACCTCCTGGGCCTGGGGAGCGCGGGTCCTGCGTGCCCAGACGCTGTCGCTCCGGCGCCGCGACTACGTGGAGGCGGCGCGGGCCACCGGCGAGTCCACCTGGCGGATCATCCTCTTCGAGGTCCTGCCGAACCTCACCGCAGTCATCGCGTCCGGCTTCGTCGGCACCGTGATCTTCGCGGTCCTCTCCGAAATCACCCTCGCCTTCATCGGCGTCGCCGACATCTCCCACTGGAACTGGGGCACCGTGCTCTTCTGGGCCCAGTCCAACCAGGCCCTCGCCCAGGGCGCCTGGTGGTGGTTCGTCCCCGCCGGGCTGTGCATCGCGCTGCTGGGCACCGCCCTCTCTCTCATCAACTTCGGCATCGACGAGTTCGTCAACCCGCGCCTGCGCACCGCGACGGGCGCGTCCCGGAAGGTCCGGATGCGGGTCGGCTTCACCCCTGTGGCCCGCACCGCGCCGGCCCCCTCACGGGACGCCGCACCCGAGTCGCACGGAACGCCCAGCAAGGAGCCCCGCTCATGACCGCCGAGCCGATCCTCACCGTCAGCGGCCTGAACGTCGACTACGGCACCGGCGCGAGCGGCGTCCGCGCGCTGCGGGACATCGATCTGACCCTGCACCGCGGTGAAGTCCTCGGCCTGGCCGGCGAGTCGGGTTCGGGCAAGTCCACGCTCGCGTACGCCGTCACCCGGTTGCTCTCCCCGCCCGGGGTGATCACCGGCGGGGACGTCCACTACCACCGGCCGGGCGGAGAGTCCGTCGACATCCTCTCCCTCACCCCGGACCAGCTGCGCGCCTTCCGCTGGCAGGAGCTGTCGATCGTCTTCCAGGGCGCGATGAACTCGCTGAACCCGGTGCATACCGTCCACAGCCAGCTCACCGACGTGCTCACCGCGCACCGCCCCGGCATGCGGGCCGCCGAGCGCACCGCACGGGCCGAGGAACTGCTCCACCTCGTCGGCATCTCCGCCGACCGGCTCGCCGCCTACCCGCACCAGCTCTCCGGCGGCATGCGCCAGCGCGTGATGATCGCGATGGCGCTCGCCCTGGAACCCGAGATCGTCATCATGGACGAACCCACCACGGCACTCGACGTGGTGATGCAGCGTCAGATCCTGCGCAAGCTGGTGGAGCTGCGGGAACGCCTCTCCTTCTCCGTCGTGTTCATCACCCATGACATCTCACTGCTGATCGAGTTCTCCGACCGGATCGCGATCATGTACGGCGGGCGGATCGTGGAGCAGGCGGGCTCCGCCGAGATCTACCGCGACCCCCGCCACCCCTACAGCGAGGGCCTCCTGCACTCCTTCCCCGCGCTGCACGGCCCCCGCCGCGAACTCACCGGCATCCCCGGCTCGCCCCCGCACCTGTCCGCGATGCCCGCCGGCTGCGCCTTCCACCCCCGTTGCGGCAAGGCCTTCGAGCCGTGCGACCGGCGGGTGCCGGTCCTCGCCCCGCCGGAGACCGGCCAGGACCGCGAGGTCGCCTGCTGGCTGCACCACTGACCGACCGCACCGCCGCCCACCACCCCGCAGCAGAACCGGAGTTACGGAGAACCATGAATCCCCTCACGCCCCGCGGCAGCCTGCAGCCCACCGCCGTCCAGGGACTCCCTGCCGACTTCCGCTGGGGCGTCGCCACCTCCTCGTACCAGATCGAGGGCGCCGCCGCCGAGGACGGGCGCACCCCGTCGATCTGGGACACCTACTGCCGTGTGCCGGGCGCCGTGCACAACGCGGAGCACGGCGACGTGGCCTGCGACCACTACCACCGGATGCCCGAGGACGTGGAGCTGATCGCGGGCCTCGGCGTCGACACGTACCGCTTCTCGCTGGCCTGGCCGCGCATCCAGCCGGGCGGCCGGGGGCCCGCCAACGCCAAGGGCCTCGACTTCTACAAGCGGCTGGTCGACGAGCTCCTGGCCAGGGACGTCACCCCGTGGATCACCCTCTACCACTGGGACCTCCCGCAGGAGCTGGAGGACGCGGGCGGCTGGCCGGCCCGCGACACCGCCCTGCGCTTCGCCGAGTACGCCATGCTCGCCCACGAGGCGCTCGGCGACCGGGTCGAGCACTGGACGACCCTGAACGAGCCGTGGTGCTCGGCGATGCTCGGCTACGCCTACGGGGCGCACGCCCCCGGCCGCACCGACCTGGGCGACGCCATGGGCGCGGTGCACCACCTGCTCCTGGGCCACGGCCTCGCCGCCCGGCAGATGCGCGAGGCGGCGGGGAGCAACCCCCTGGAACTCGGCATCACCCTCAACCTCGGCACCGCCACCCCGGAGACCAACAGCGAGGCCGACCGAGAGGCCTGCCGCCGCGCAGACGGCATGGGCACCCGCCTCTACCTCGATCCGATCGTCCACGGCCGCTACCCGCAGGACGTCGTCGACGACCTCGCGGCGCAGCACATCGAGCTGCCGGTCCAGGAAGGCGACCTGGCGGCGATCGCCACCCCCCTCGACGTGCTCGGCGTCAACTTCTACCGGGGCGCCCTGTTCTCCGGCGTCACCGAGGACGGCTCCCCGACGGGCGCCGACGGCTTCCCCGTCGTCCGGGGGGTGGAGCGCGACCTGCCCAGGACCGCCATGGACTGGGAGATCACCCCCACCGAGCTCACCGATCTGCTGGTGCGGCTCCAGCGTGACTACGCGCTGCCGACCGTCATCACCGAGAACGGCGCGGCCTTCGACGACACCGTCGCCGCCGACGGCTCGGTGCCCGACGCCGACCGCACCGCCTATCTCGCCGACCACATCGCCGCCGTCTCCGAGGCCCGCGGGCAGGGCGCCGACGTCCGGGGCTACTTCGCCTGGTCGCTGATGGACAACTTCGAGTGGGCCTACGGCTACGACAAGCGGTTCGGCATCGTCCGCGTCGACTACGACACGCAGGTGCGGACGCTCAAGGACAGCGCCAAGTGGTACCGCGACACGATCCGCCTCACCCGGGACGCCCACACCGGCTGATCTCCCCCTGCCGAACCACCACCGGAGCAGAGAAGAGTCCTCCATGCCCCGCACACCTCACGCCCGCGCCCGCCACCGGGCGAGACCGGTGACCGCCGCACTCGCCGCAGCCACGGTCCTCGCCTCCCTGCTCGCCGGGGCCGTCCCCAGCGCGGCGGCCGACGGCGACGAGCCCGCGCCCGTCCTCGTCGACCGCTTCGAGGGCGAGGTCCCCCTCGGTAACCCGCCCGCCGACGCCCTGTTCACCTGGGGCGGTGACGCCGACGACCACCCCGCTCTGGAGTTGAAGGAGCGGGCCGACGCCCCGGAAGGCGCCCAGGTCCTCCAGGGCACCTACGACATCAGCGCCTACGGCGGGCTCAGCCACGAGTTCGCCGTGGACCAGCCCCCGAAGGACTGGACGGCGCACCAGGGCATCCGCTTCTGGTGGTACGGCCAGAACACCGCGCCCCTGCCGCCCGGTTCGGGGAAGCGGATCAACTTCGAGATCAAGGACGGTGGCGCGAACGGCGGTGCCTCCGAGCTGTGGACCACCTCCTTCACCGACGACTGGGAGGGCTGGCACCAGGTCGAGATCCCCTTCGCGGACTTCGTCTACCGGGCCGACTACCAGCCCGTCGGCGGCATCGACCAGGTCCTCGGCCTGAACGAGATGTGGGGCTACGCCCTCACCCTGCCGACCGGTGCCCCCGGCTCCTTCGCCATGGACGCCGTCGAGCTGTACGGGAAGGCCGACCCGGCCCTGAAGTCGAGCGTCGTCGTCGGCTCGGCCGTGCACCCGGTCACGGAGGGCGCCACCGCGGACATCGAGATCTCCGTCGCCACCACGGGCTCCCTCCCCATCGAGGAGCCCGTCACCGTCGCGTACGCCACGAAGGGCGGCAGCGCCGGCGCGGACCAGGACTACACCCCGGTCACCGGCACGCACACCTTCCCCGCGGGCACCGCCTCCGGCACCACGCACACCGTCTCCGTGGCCACCGCCGAGGACGAGGGCGCCGAGTCGGCGGAGACGATCCCGTTGGAACTCACCGTCACCGGGGCGAAGGCGCCCAAGGAGAACCCGCAGGTCGTCATCGACGCCCACGGGCTGCCGTACCAGAACGCGAAGCTCCCGGTGAGGAAGCGCGTCGCAGACCTCCTGGCGCGGATGTCCCCGGCCGAGAAGGCCGGCCAGATGACCCAGGCCGAGCGCAACGCACTGAGGTCGCAGGGCGACATCGCCACGTACGACCTCGGCTCGCTGCTCTCCGGCGGCGGTTCCGTACCCACCCCGAACACGCCCGAGGCCTGGGCGAAGATGACCGACGCCTACCAGCTGCGCGCGCAGGCGACCCGCTTCCAGATCCCGCTGATCTACGGCGCGGACGCGGTGCACGGCCACAACAACGTGATCGGCGCGACGATCATGCCGCACAACATCGGCATCGGCGCCGGCCGCGACCCGAAGCTCGCCGGGAAGACGGGCGCCGTCACCGCGAGCGAGGTGCGCGCCACCGGCATCCCATGGGACTTCGCCCCCTGCGTGTGCGTCACCCGTGACGAGCGCTGGGGCCGTTCCTACGAGGCGTACGGCGAGGACCCGGCCCTGGTCGAGGCCATGGAGACGGTCATCACCGGCATGCAGGGCAGCCCGTCCGGCAAGGACCTCGACCGGAACGACAAGGTGCTGGCCAGCGCCAAGCACTTCGTCGGCGACGGCGGCACGGAGTTCGGCTCGTCCACCACCGGCTCGTACACCATCGACCAGGGCGTCACGAAGGTCACCCGCGAGGAGCTCGAAGCGGTCCACCTCTCGCCGTTCGCCGAGTCCGTGAAGCGGGGCGTCGGCACGGTCATGCCGTCGTACTCCTCGCTGGACGTCCTCGGCGACGACGCGGGCCCGGTGAAGATGCACGCCCACGCCGAGATGATCAACGGCGTGCTCAAGGACCGGATGGGCTTCGAGGGCTTCGTCATCAGCGACTGGCAGGCCATCGACCAGATCCCCGGTGACTACGCGAGCGACGTCCGCACCTCGGTCAACGCCGGCCTCGACATGATCATGGTCCCGACCGCGTACCAGGACTTCACGAGGACGCTCCAGGACGAGGTCACCGCGGGCCGGATCAGCCGGTCGCGCATCGACGACGCCGTCTCCCGGATCCTGACCCAGAAGTTCCGCCTCGGCCTCTTCGAGAAGCCGTACGCCGACACGTCGAACCTCGACGAGGTCGGCTCCGCCGGACACCGCGCGGTCGCCCGCGAGGCAGCCGCGAAGTCCCAGGTCCTGCTGAAGAACGACGGCGCGGTGCTCCCGCTGAAGCCGTCGCAGAAGGTGTACGTCGCCGGATCGAACGCGGACGACCTGGGCAACCAGGCCGGCGGCTGGACCGTCAGCTGGCAGGGCGCCTCCGGTGCCACCACCCCGGGCACGACGATCCTGAAGGCCATCGGGAAGAACACCTCCTCGACCACCTTCTCCCAGGACGCCACCGCCCCCACCGACGGGTACGACGTCGGAGTCGTGGTCGTCGGCGAGAAGCCGTACGCCGAAGGCATCGGGGACGTCGGCAACGGCCACGACCTGGAGCTCACCGACGCCGACAAGAAGGCCGTCGACACGGTCTGCGCGGCCATGGAGTGCGCGGTCCTCGTCGTCTCGGGCCGACCCCAGCTCCTCGGCGACCGCCTCGGCGACATCGACGCCCTGGTCGCCTCCTGGCTGCCGGGCACCGAGGGTGACGGCGTCGCCGACGTCCTCTACGGCAAGCGGGCCTTCACCGGGCAGCTCCCGGTGACCTGGCCGAAGTCCGAGGCGCAGCTACCGGTCAACGTCGGCGACACGGCGTACGACCCGCAGTTCCCGTACGGCTGGGGACTGACCACCCTGCGCAAGGCCCCGGCGGGCGGCGAAGCCACCCTCTCCGGCCTCGCAGTCGCCGCCCGGCTCGCGGAGCGGGCGGGCCTCGGGAAGACCGCTGCGGGCAAGGAGATCGTGGACCGGGCGAGGCTCCTGGTCCAGCAGGAGACCGGTGGGAGGCTGACCGAGGCGGTGTCGAAGCCGTTCGCGGACGCCGATCACCTGCTGCTCACCGGCGACCTCACCGGAGCGGTGGCCGAACTGCGCACGGCATACCGCGCCGTGTAGCAGGCAGCTGTGCGGCGGGCAGCCGTGTAACAGCTCGAACGTGACCCGGACGGGCAACGCATTTCGCGCCCGTTCGGGTTACTTTCGGAGTATGCGGAAAAGGCTGTTCGCTCCCCTGTGGGCCTGCCTGCTGCTGATGCTCTCGGCGGCCGTGCTGGCCCTGGTCCCCGTTGCCCAGGCCGCCGCTCCCACCACGATCGACGACGCGGCCCGCGCCCTGCGCCAGGGCCCCGTGTACGTCGACCCGGCGGCGTCCGGTCAGCTCTCGGCGTCCCAGGAGGCCGCCCTGGAGAAGAAGATCACGGACGCCGACAAGCCGGTCTTCGTGGCCGTCCTGCCGGCGACCTCGGAGTACCCGCCCGAGAACCTCCTGCGGAACCTGCGCACCGACACCGGGATCACCGGCGTCTACGCGGTCCGCCTCGGCGACGCCTTCGACGCGGGCGCCGACCCGCAGGTCATGCCGGTCCGGGCCGTCGACAACCTGACCACAGCCGTGGAGACATCCGGCACGGACACGTCCGCCGCGACTCAGCTCAACGCCTTCGTCGACCGCGCCGTCGACGAGGCCAAGGGCAGTGCCCCGGCCTCCTGGTCCGACGGCGGTGCCGGTGACGGCGCGGAGAACGGCGTACCGGTGGCCGGACTGATCGTCCTCGGCGGCGTCGTCCTCGTGGGCGGAGGCACCGCGTTCGCCGTCGTCCGCCGCAACAGGAAGCGCAAGGAGGAAGAGGAGCGGGCCGCCCTGGAGCGGCTCCGGGTCGTCGTGGACGAGGACATCACCGCGTACGGCGAGACCCTGGACCGGCTGGACTTCCACCCCGCCGAGAAGGGCGCCGACGACGCGATGCGCATCGACTACGAACGCGCGCTCGACTCCTACGAGGACGCCAAGTCCCGCATGGGCAACGCCCAGCACCCCTCCGACGTACGCGGGGTCACCAAGGCCCTGGAGGACGGCCGCTTCTCCCTCGCTGTCCTGGAGGCCCGCCGCGAGGGCCGCGCGCTCCCGGCACGCCGTCCCCCCTGCTTCTTCGACCCGCGCCACGGGCCCTCGGTCGCGGACGTCCGGTGGACGCCGTCCGGCGGCGCGGCCCGCGAGGTCCCGGTCTGCGGCGCCGACGAGGTCCGGCTGCGCGAGGGCGAGGACCCGATGAGCCGCACGGTCGACGTCGGCGGCGGACAGCGGCGCCCCTACTGGGAGGCGGGCCCCGCCTACGGCCCCTGGGCCGGCGGCTATTTCGGCGGCGGCCTGCTCCCTGGCCTGCTGGTCGGCACCATGCTCGGCTCGATGCTCGCCACCCCGGCGTACGCGACGGAGTACGGCGGCGGTGACTTCGGCGGCGGGGGCGGCGACTGGGGCGGCGGCGACGTCTCCGGCTCCGACTTCGACTCGTCCGGCTTCGGCGGCTTCGGGGACGGCGGAGGCTTCGGCGACGGCGGTGGGTTCGGAGGCGGCGGCGGCTTCGACGGCGGGTTCTAGGCCTTTTCCGCCGCGCCCTCCCACGTCTGCGGGGCCCAGAGACCTGACCGCTTGAGCGAGGCCGGGCAGTGCAGGTAGATCTCGTCGATGTCCACGACCAGCGCCAGGTCGGGACGCCGGCCCTTCACCGTCATCTCGTCGAAGACGGGGGCGTCCGTGAGGATGCGGGCCCGGCCGTTGATCCGCAGGACGGTCATCGCGCCGGGTATCAGGTACAGCAGCCCGACGTGCGGGTTGGACAGGATGTTGTGGAAGCTGTCGCCGCGACGGTTGCCCGGCAGGTCGGCCAGCACGAGGGTGCGCGGGTCCAGGACGCGGGTGAAGCCCGGCTCCCCGCCGCGCGGGGAGGTGTCGCAGTTGCCGTCGGCGTCGGAGGTCGACACGGCACAGAACGGCGCACGGGCCAGGAAGTCCAGGTCGTCCTCGGTGAGCTCCTCGTGGACCTTGTCGATGACGATCGGCCACGGCTCGCCCAGGATCTCGCGCAGCTGCTCGGCCGACCGCAGGGACACCGCCCCGGCCAGGGGGGCACCGCCGGGCGGGAGCACGTCGGCGGTGGTAGCCGTGGGCGCGGCGTTCGACAAGGGGTTCTCCGTAGCTCATGGGGGCACCGCAGCGGATCGCTGACCTGGCACACTGTTAGGCTCACCTTACTTATGCTCGCGGGTGCGCCCCGTCCCGGGGGCGACAAGCAAGGGTGAGGAACAGTGCGCAACCGCATGTCGCCGCCCCGGGTGCACCGGCTGTGAGCGGCCCGGTTCTCCAGGGAGCAGAGAAACGGAAGGCTGGGACGCCCGAGCGGCGGCGGGCGCGCAGCCGCCCCGTCCTGGCCCTCGGACTGCTCACCTCCGTGGCCGTTCTGGTGCTGACCGTCCTCGCGAGTCTCGCGGTCGGCTCCGGTGACGTGGCCTTCGGCGACGTGCTGGACGGCGTGTTCGACCCGGACCTCGGCGTCAAGGGCCAGCTCATCGTCCAGGAGGTTCGCATCCCCCGCACCGTGGCGGGACTGCTGGCCGGTGCGGCGCTCGGCCTCGCGGGCACGGTGATGCAGGGCGTGGCCCGTAATCCGCTCGCCGATCCCCAGCTCCTCGGCATCAACGCGGGCGCCTCGGTCGCCGTGGTGTGCTCGATCAGTTTCTTCGGATTCACGGTCGCCACGCAGTACATCTGGTTCGGCTTCCTCGGCGCGCTCCTCGCCGCACTCCTCGTGTACGGCGTCGGCTCGCTCGGCCGGGAGGGCGCCACCCCGGTGAAGCTGGCACTGGCGGGCGCGGCGACGAGCGCCGTTCTCACGTCCGTGACCAGCGCGGTCCTGCTCCAGGACCGCGAGAGCTACGACCGATTCCGCTTCTGGCAGCTCGGCGCGCTCACCGCCCGGGACGCGGACGTGCTGTGGCAGGTGTCCCCGTTCGTCGCGGCCGGAGCCGTCCTCGCACTGCTTCTCGGCCCGCAGCTCAACGCCCTGTCCCTCGGCGACGACCTGGCCCGCGGCCTCGGCCAGCGGGTCGGCCTCGCCCGGCTGACCTCGGCACTCGCTGTGGTGCTGCTGTGCGGTGCGGCGACCGTCGTCGCCGGCCCGATCGGCTTCGTCGGCCTCGCCGTACCGCACGCCGCCCGGCTCATCACCGGCCCCGACTACCGCTGGGTGCTCCCGTACAGCATGGTGCTCGCGCCGGTCATGCTGCTCGTCGCCGACATCGTCGGCCGGGTCGTCGCCCCGCCCGGCGAGGTACAGGTGGGCGTGGTCACCGCCGCGATCGGCTGCATCCCCTTCATCTGGCTCGTCCGGCGCAGGAAGCAGGTGGAACTGTGACCGGGCCCCCGATCAAGGAGACGCCCGACGCCCGCCTCGCGGACGCCGTACGCACGGTGACTCGGGTACGCGGCCGAGGGCGCCGGCGCTCCGTGCTGGTGGCGGCCGGCCTGCTGACCGCCGTGGTGGCGATGTTCGCCGTCTCGCTCAGCGTCGGCGACATGGTGATGCCGCTCGGCAAGGTCGTGGAGACCCTGTTCGGCGGCGGTGACGGCGGCTCTCGGTTCGTCGTGCTGGAACTCCGCCTGCCCCGCGCCCTGCTCGCGGTACTCGTCGGTATCGGCTTCGGGCTCTCCGGAGCCGTCTTCCAGTCCGTGCTGCGCAACCCGCTGGCCAGCCCGGATGTCATCGGCATCAGCGCCGGGGCGAGCGCGGTCGCCGTCACCGCCTCGTTGCTCTTCCAGGTCAGTGGCCTCGCACTGTCCGGGAGCGCCCTGATCGGGTCGTTGGCCGCCGGTGCCGCCATCTACCTGCTCGCCTGGCGCCAGGGCGTCGCCGGCCAGCGCCTCGTGCTGATCGGCGTGGGCTTCGGCACCGGGCTGAGCAGCGTGGTCTGGTACGTGATGGCCCGCTCCGACACCGCCGACGCGCAGGAGGCGTACCTCTGGCTGACGGGCACCCTCAACGGCCGTTCCTGGGGCCAGATGTGGCCGCTGCTGACCGCCCTCGCCGTGCTCGTGCCGCTCACCGTCCTCGCCGCCCGCGCCCTGGGCCCCCTCCAGCTCGGGGACGACACGGCAGCCGGTCTCGGTGCCCGCGTCGAGCCCGGCCGGCTGGCGCTGCTGGGCTGTGCGACCGCCCTCGCGGGCGTCGCGACCGCGGCGGCGGGGCCGGTCAACTTCGTGGCGTTCGTGGCGGGGCCGATCGCCCGCCGTCTGGTCCCGGGCCAGGGCGCCGCCCTGCCGCACGCGGCGCTGACCGGGGCCCTGATCGTCCTGGTCGCCGACTTCGGCGCACAGCACCTGCTGCCGTCGGTCCAGCTGCCGGTCGGCGTGGTGACCAGCATCATCGGCGCCCCCTACCTGTTGCTGCTCCTGGCCCGCGCCAACCGTGGGGGCAGCGGTGGCTGACGTGCGGACACCTCTGACGGACGACGACAAGGAAAGGCGTGGCCGGGCCATGGCTGAGCACACTCTTCGAGCCCAGGACGTCCGTCTCGGCTACGGCGACCGGGAGATCGTCTCCGGCCTGACCGTGAGCGTCCCGCCGGGGAGGATCACGGTCATCGTGGGCCCGAACGCCTGCGGGAAGTCGACCCTGCTGCGGGCGATGGCACGGCTGCTCGCACCCTCGGAGGGTGCGGTGCTGCTGGACGGCCGGAGCGTCCAGGAGATGCCCACGAAGGAGGTCGCCGCCGTGCTCGGCATCCTCCCGCAGAGTCCGTCCGCCCCGGAGGGAATCACGGTCTCCGATCTTGTCGGGCGTGGGCGTTATCCGCACCAGGGCTGGTTCCGGCGCTGGGGCGCCGAGGACGACGAGGCGGTCGCCCAGGCGCTGCTCTCGACCGGCACCCTGGACCTCGCCGAACGCCCGGTGGACGAACTCTCGGGCGGCCAGCGCCAGCGGGTGTGGATCGCGATGGCGCTCTCGCAGCGTACGGACATCCTGCTGCTGGACGAGCCGACGACCTTCCTGGACGCCAGTCACCAGCTGGACGTCCTGGACCTGCTCACCGACCTGAACCACGAGCACGGCGTCACGATGGTGGCGGTGCTGCACGACCTGAATCTGGCCTGCCGCTACGCCGACCACATGATCGCCATGAAGGACGGGCGGATCGTCGCGGAGGGCCGGCCGTCCGACATCGTGACGGAGTCGCTGGTCAGCGAGGTGTTCGGGATGCGCTGCTCGGTGATGGAGGACCCGGCGTCGGCGACGCCGATGGTGGTGCCGCTGGGCCGTCATCATGTGCGGGGCGCGGTGGTCCGCCCCGCACCATGATCACCTTTTAGATTAGGCTAGCCTAAGCGATATGAACACTTCCGCTCCACGTACCCGCCGTACCCCGGTCCTGATGGCAGGCGCCGTCGCGGCCCTCCTCGTCGGCCTGGCCGCCTGCGGCTCCTCCGAGGACACCGCGGGCTCCGATTCCGCCTCCTCCTCGGGCGGCGCGGCCGAGGGCGTCTTCCCCGCGAAGGTCGCGACGAAGTTCGGCGAGGTCACCGTCGACGAGGCCCCCAAGCGCATCGTCGCGCTCGGCTGGGGCGACGCCGAGACGGTCCTCGCCCTCGGCGGTCAGCCCGTCGGGGCGAGCGACTGGCTGGCGTTCGGCGGTGAGGGCGTCGGGCCGTGGGCCAAGGGCAGGTACGACAAGAGCCCCCAGATGATCGGCACCCTGGAGCCCGAGTTCGAGAAGATCGCGTCCCTGCAGCCTGACCTCATCCTGGACACCAAGTCCAGCGGCGATCAGACGCGTTACGACACCCTGAGCAAGATAGCCCCGACCGTGGGCGTGCCCGAGGGCGGCGACCAGTACAAGCTCTCCTGGGAGAAGCAGACCGAGATGGTCGCCGCCGCCATGGGGGTCCCGGAGAAGGGCGAGAAGCTGATCGCCGAGACCGAGGCGAAGTTCGCGGACGCCGTGAAGGCGCACCCCGAGTTCAAGGGCAGCACGATCACGCTCGGCTCCCGTACCTCCGAGGGCTACGGCGCCTATGTCTCCGGCACCGGGCGCGTCGACTTCGTCGAGCGCCTCGGCTTCGAGAACAACCCGGCTGTCGAGGCCAAGGCCGGTGAGGGCTTCTCGATCTCCGTCTCCAAGGAGAACCTGGACCTCCTCGACGCCGACCTGACGGTCATGTCCCCCATCGGCATCCCGGCCACCGACATCAGCGACGACCCGCTGTACAAGGCGGTCCCGTCGGTGAAGGCGGGGCACTCCCTCGTCTTCGACGACCAGGGCATCAGCCAGGCGTTCGCCACCGACTCGGTGCTGTCGACCGGCTACGCGATCGACAAGGTCGTCCCGCTCTTCGCGGAGAAGATGAAGTAGGCGACCGCACCACGTCGCGTCCCGCGCCCCGCGTCACCTGGTGGCGCGGAGCGCGAACGGGTGACAGGCTTGACCGGGTGGACCGTGACCAGGTGGAGAAGCAGCTGCTGGACGGCTTGACCGTCGACACGAGCAGGCCGGAGCAGCCGATCCTGCTGGACGCGGCGGGCCGGCCGATCAAGACGTGGCGCGAGAACTACCCGTACGACCGCAAGATCCGCCGCGGGGAGTACGAGCGGATCAAGCGCATCCTGCAGATAGAGATGCTCAAACTGCAACGGTGGACGAAGGACACCGGGGCGCGGGTCGTCGTGGTCTGCGAGGGGCGGGACGCGGCCGGCAAGGGCGGCACCATCCAGCGCTTCACCGAGCGCCTCAACCCGCGTGGCGCGCGCATCGTGGCCCTGGACAAGCCCACGGACCGCGAGCGCGGGCAGTGGTACTTCCAGCGTTACGTGGCCCACCTCCCGGCGCCCGGCGAGATCGTCTTCTTCGACCGCTCCTGGTACAACCGGGCCGGGGTCGAACGCGTCATGGGCTTCTGCACCCCGCCCGAGTACGAGCTCTTCCTCCAGCAGTGCCCGGACTTCGAGCGGATGCTCGTCGACGACGGGATAACCGTCGTCAAGTTCTGGTTCTCCGTCTCCCGCGCCGAGCAGCGCACCCGCTTCGCGATTCGCCAGGTCGACCCGGTGCGCCAGTGGAAGCTCTCGCCCACGGACATCGACTCCCTCGACCGGTGGGACGACTACACCACGGCGAAGATCGACATGTTCCGCGCCACCGACACCGAGCACGCGCCGTGGACCGTCGTGAAGAGCAACGACAAGCGCAGGGCCCGCCTCGAAGCGATGCGCAGCCTCCTCGCCCGTGTCGACTACGCGGCGAAGGACGCCGACGCCGTGGGCAAGCCGGACCCCCTCATCGTGGGCGCCGCCGCGACCCTGCTGGAGCCCGGCGAGGAGGACACCGCCCTGTCGCCCACCCGCCTCGCCCCGAACACGGAGGGGCCGGGGGACCACCCCTAGTAGTGCACCGGGGGGTGGCACACCACGTGTGTGCCACCCCCCTCGCGAGTCCACGGCCCGCGTCAGCTCTCGACGACCGCCATCTCGCCGAGCTGCGACCAGTCGTCCTGCGGCACCTTCACGTTGACGACCCGGGGCGTCGCCACGAGATGGGGCGGCAGGTCCCGCTGCGCGGCCTTGAAGTGCGCGGAGCCGACGTGCGCGGCACCGGCCTCGTCGTCCCGGAAGGCCTCGACCAGGACGTACTCCGTCGGATCGTCGAGGCTGCGGGACCAGTCGAACCACAGGCACCCCGGTTCGGCGCGCGTCGCCCGGGTGAACTCCTCCACCACCTCGGGCCACCGGTCGGCGTGCTCGGGGCGGACACGGAACTTCACGGTGATGAAAATCAAGAGGGCACTTCCTTCGTCGTCAAGGCCGGAGGTCATGGAACGAGGATCGCGCGTCCCCGGATCCGGCCGTTCCCGAGATCGTCCAGGGCGTCCTGGAAGCGGTCGAGAGGGTACGTGACGGTGTGCAGTTTCACGCGTCCCTGCGCCGCCAGGACCATCAGCTCGCACAGGTCGTTGTAGGAGCCGACCAGGTTGCCGATGAAATTGATCTCGGCGGAAATGATATCGATGGTTGGCGCATCGATGTTCTCGCCGTAACCGACCACGTGGTATTCGCCCGCCGGACGCAGCATGCCGACGCCGTCCTTGGTGGAGCCGCCCTCGCCGACGAAGTCGCTGACCGCCTCCGCCCCCAGCCCGCCGGTCAGCTCGCGAGCTCGATCCGGTACGTACGGCGGCCGGCGGCGACCGTACGCAGGACGGGGTCCGGTCGGAGGGGCCGTCCGTGAAGGCCAGCTCCAGCAGGTATCCGGCCGCGCCCGCCGAGCTGTCGACCTGGCGGCAGCGCATCAGGACGGCCTCCCCACCGGTCAGCCGCACCTGCTTCCGGGTGCGCGGCGCGTGCCCCAGCTCGGCGGCGGCCTCGTGCAGCAGGCGGTGGTCGTCGCCGGTGAGCCTGGCCGAGGCGGCGGAGTTGGCCAGCACGAGACGGACTGGGGCACATCGGCGTACAGGTGCTGAAGGCCGTCACGGCCGCCGAGATCGTCGTCGTGGACCGCAATCCCGACGCGGTGGACCTGGCCGTCTCGATCGGGGCGGACCACGGTGTCGTCGCCGGGGGCGACCAGGTGGAGCGGGGGGCGGCGATCTGCCCCCGTCCCTGCACAGTGCGGGCAGCCGGTCCCTCAGCGCCTGGGAGACGTCCGAACGCGACACCCTGGTCCAGGCTCTGCTGGAGGCGGACGGCAACAAACTGCTGGCGGCGCAGCGGCTCGGCATCTCCCGTACGACGATCTACCGCAAGATGCGGGCCTACGGCACCACGCTCTCCCGCGCACCACTGAGGATTTCGGTCATTGTGCAGTTACGGACAGAAATCCGGGCGTTATGTCCGTTTCTCGTGTCCGTACTCTCCCAACGACCACCCCTGCCGGAGGGATCGGCCGACCTTCGGTTCCAGCGGTCGTCAAGGCAAGGAAGCGCCCTCTTGGTGCCGGTGCCAGACCAGGGTGTAGCGCCAGGACAGCCGTCGGCGCAGTCGCGCACCGGGCAGCGTTTGGCGGGCGTCACGGACGATCTCCGCGAAGGTCAGGGTCGCCGGTCGGGTCGGGGCGGTCATGGAGGCGGGGCGCGGCACCATGGAAGGTCACCGGGGCGGCGGGGTCGGTGAGTTGCCGGGCGTGATCGACGATCGTGGGGTCGACGTCGATGCCGTGCACCGCAGTGGCCCGTGAGGCCAGGAGCCTGGCGAGGTCACCGCTGCCTGATCCGACGTCCAGCGCCCTGGTCGCGCGGCGGGGGAGCCTCCGCAGGATCCACCGGTGGTAGTGGGCGTTGTGGTCCCAGGGGTGGGTGGCGTGGAACCGCTGAAGTGTGCGGACGAGGCGGGGCGGTGACGGCGTCATGGCGTGAGTCCATCAGCTCCTCAGCCGGCCTGTCCCGGACGGGCGCTGACCGGACTCACGCCATCACCGCCGTGCGTCAGCCGGTGGGGAAGCTGTCGGGCGTGCTGATCCGGCTCTTGAGCAGGGCCCCGGACTCGGTCAGCACACCGCTGCTGCTGTAGTCGCTGCCGTTGCATGTGCCGGGCTTGAACGCCGCGCTGCTCTCAGGTGCTTCGGAGTACGTCCAGTTCGCGTAGCTGATCTTCCGCTGGTCGAGCAGGTCCAGCCAGGCCGTGGTGCTCGCCCGGTCCATCGCGCCGCCGCCGGTGGCGCTCACCGTGCCGAACTCGGACACGAACAGCGGCAGTCGCGAGGCCGCCCGGCTCAGTGCGGAGCGGTAGTTGTCCTTGTGGCTCGCGGCGTAGAAGTGGAACGCGTACATGATGTTGGCCGCGTTGACGGGGCTGTTCACGATCTCGCTCTCGTCGGAGCCGTCCGAGACGCCCAGTGACGACCAGCCACGGGTGCCGACGATGACGACGGAGTCCGGGTCGGCTGCCCGGACCACGGGGATGACCTGCTCGGCGTAGTTCTTGATGCCCGACCAGCTCACGCCGTTGGGCTCGTTGGTGATCTCGTAGATCACGTTCTTCTTGCCGGCGTTACGGGCGGCGACGGAGGCGAAGAACGTCTTCGCGCGGTCGAGGTTGTGGTTCGGGTCGCCCGGCGTCAGCGTGTGGAAGTCGATCAGTGCGTACATGCCACGGGCCTCGGCCATGTCGACCAGTTCGTTCACGCGGGCGGTGAATCCCGCGGGGTCGGTCTCGTAGCCGTCCTCCTGTACGTACATGGAGATGCGCAGCAGGTCCGACTTCCAGTCGTTCGCCAACGCGTCCAGGGACGCGGCGTTGTAGCACTGGTCGAACCACTGGATGCCGTGCGTGCTCATGCCCCGCAGCTGGATGGGGCGGTCGTGCTGGTTGCACAGGTTCACGCCACAGACGTGGAGCTGCCCGTTGATGTCCACGGGGGTGCCGTCGGGGTCGGTCGGGGGCTCTTCCTCGAGGGAGCCCGTACAGGCGACGCCGTTGAGCGTGAACGCCGTGGGTTTCGGGTTGGCGCCCGTGAAGGAGCCCGTGAATCCCACCTCCGTCGCAGCGCCCGTGGCCAGCGTGCGGTTCCAGTCGACACCCGCGACGGTGACGAGCGAGCCGGACTGCGACCAGGTGGCGTTCCAGCCCTGGACGACCTTCTGGCCCGCGTCCGGCATCGTGAAGCCGAGCGTCCAGCCGGTGACGGGAGCACCCAGGTTGGTGAGCTTCACTCCGCCCTGGAAGCCGCCCGACCACTGGCTGGTGACCGTGTAGTCGACCTTGCAGCCGGAGGCCGCCGCGGCGGGGGGACTGAATGCTGCGGTGAGGCCCAGGACGGTCGCGAAGGTCGCGAGTAGGGCGAACAGGCGTTTCATGGTGCTCCTCCTCGTGCGGAACGGAAGCAGTGGGGGGCCGAGGAGCGTGGGAGCGCTCCCAGGGTCCATGAGCCCGAGACCGTACACCGGCGCGTGGATGTGCGTACAGACCTCCGGCAGGCTTCGGCGGAGAGCGGGTACGTGAGCACCGGTCAGCGGGTCACCGCGACCGGTGAATCAGAGAACCGGGTTCCAGGACGAGGTGCCGTGGACGGTGTCGGTCGACTGAACGGGACATCCCATGAGGTCCACCGCCGCCAGAACGGCCCGCCGGGCCGCCGCGCTGTCCGAGGGCGGGAACGCCACCCGGAGCTGATGGCCGTAGGCCGACTCGTACGTCAGGAGCCAGTCGGTGCCGCCGACCGCGAAACGGTCCTGCCGCTGCTCGCCGTTCTCGTAGCCGCCACGGTCCGACGTGGGGCCGAGCGCGTCGCGCAGGAGCCGCAGGCGTTCGGCGTACGGGCGGGCCCCGTCGCCCAGCCGGACGTACACGTGGTCGCGCGTGACGTCGGGGTCGAACCAGGGGGCGAGCTCGGTCCTGTGGTGCAGGAGCTGTGAGGTGATGCTGCGGTCCGTCACACCGTCGAGGAACGCGCCGGCCCCGCAGCCGAAGCGCTCGTAGTCGTCGTCCCGGGACCAGATCACCACGGGCCAGGAGTCGGGAGGCCCCTCGGTCAGCCAGCACACGGATGCCGAGCTCTCCGTATGGGCCCAGGCGAACAGACCGCCTGGCTCCGGGAAGAGGGGGTACGGGTAGTCCTCGGGGTAGAGATCGCGGAGTGGGCCGAAGTCGTCCAGGAGGTCCGCCGCCAGGGGGCGGGGGTTGTCGACACCGAACGGCGTGTGCAGGCGCAGCGCGCCCCAGAAGTCCCCACGCCCGTACGTCGCGACGAGCCGCTTGTAGTCATCCGGCAGCCGGGTCCCCAGTGCCTTCTCCGCCTCGGCCCAGTCACCCTGCCCGTCGACCGCCACGGCGGGCGGCGCCACCCGTCCGGCGATCCGGGCGAGGGGGCCGGTCATGAGCGCACCGTCAGACGGCAGAGGCGACGAACACGGCCCAGGCGGCCGGGGGCACGGTGAGGACCGGGCCGTCGGTGACCTTGGAGTCGCGGATGTGCACGGCGGCGGGGTGCGCGGCGACCTCGACGCAACTGCCGCCCTGGTCGCTGCTGTAGCTGGACTTCTGCCAGGCGTAGGCGACTTCGAGGCAGTCGCCGCCCTGGCTGCTGCTGTAGCTGGACTTGAACCAGCTGAGGGCTGTGCCCCGTGCTGCACGAGTCATGACTCTCCAAGCAAGTCGTCCAGTAGGCGCGCGCTGTTCTCGACGGAAAGCGCCTGTGAACGCAGCATCCCATACATCTGTTGCAGGACGCTGACGTCGTCCGGGTCTTCATGGAGGAAGCTGACACGTTGCCCTTCGATATATGCGAGGTGGTCGTGATCAGGCGTTTCCAGTAGCACCATAGGTCCCGCGAGGCCAGCGTGTTTCGGGAGTCTCATTGGCATGATCTGCAGTCCCAGAAAGGAAAGTTCCATGCACCGTCGCAGGTGCTGGATCTGCTCCCGCAGCATCGTAGGGTTTCCGATCTGACTGCGCAGGATGCTCTCCTCCAGTACGAAATGCAGCATCGGACGCGGCCTGCGTTCCAGCAGCGCTTGTCGTTCCAGTCGCCCGGAGACCCACTCCTCCACTTCCTCTGCCTCGATCGGCGGGTAGAGGCACGAGAACACGAACCGCGCGTACTCCTCGGTCTGGAGCAGCCCAGGCACCACCTGGTTCTGGTACGACAGCAGCGTCACCGCCTCCTGCTCGTACTCCACGAAATCCTGCACGAACGCCGGGAATCGCTCCTTCTGCGGGACCATCGCCACCGCGACCGACAACGCCCCCTTGGTGTCCAGCAGTTCGTCGAGCTGGGCCGCGAAGTCCGCCTGGAGTGGCCGGCGCCCCTGCTCGATCGAGGCGATCGTGTCCTCGCCCACGCAGGCCCGGTCGGCCAGGGCTGTCTGGGTCAGCCCGGCCGCCCTTCGGAAGGCGGCGAGTTGGGCGCCGATCAGATGCCAGGACGTGACCCGCTTGGTCTTCTTGTTCTTCGCCGAGTGCATGAGGTGTGCCCTTCCCAGTGCGCGAGCCCCGCGGGACCGTCAGCGGTCGTACGGACGGGGTGTACGACCTGACGCGGTGAACAAGCGTAGTGACGTTCTGTGACAGTCGTCCCGTGAACGAAACAACTCCGCCCGCCTCCTTCCGTGAGGCGTTCTACCGTCGTGAGCGCAGGTCCGTCCCCCTCGCGCGCCAGTTCGTCCGTGAGGCGCTGATCGACTGGGCGTGCGAGCTGGATCTCGGTGACGTATTGCTCTGCGTGAGCGAACTCGCCACCAACGCCCTCGTCCACGGCGTCCCGCCCGGCCGGGGTTTCCGCGTCCAGCTCACCTGGGGCGAGGTGCTCCGGATCGAGGTGCACGACAGTGGGGGAGGCGTGGTCGGGGAGCCCGTGCGTCCCGGGCCCCTCGCCGAGTACGGGCGGGGGCTGATGCTCGTCGGGGTGCTCGCCGACGCGTGGGGGGTGGGGGAGCGGGACCCGGGGAAGTCGGTGTGGTGCGAGTTTGCCGCTTCGGCAAGCAAACTTGTCGAAGTGGCGCCCTCCGCGCACCATCTTCCGTAACAGGAGGTGTTCCGCATGAGCGACAAGAACCAGCGGTACGACGTAGTGGTGATCGGTGGTGGGGCCGCCGGGCTGAGCGGGGCTCTCGCCCTGTCCCGGGCGCGGCGTTCCGTGCTCGTGGTCGACGGGGGCAAGCCGCGCAACGCACCCGCGTCCCACGCGCACAACTATCTGGGCCGGGAGGGTGTTCCACCGCTGGAGCTGCTGGCCACCGGCCGGGACGAGGCGGCCGGTTACGGCGCCGAGATCGTCCAGGGCACTGTGGTCTCCGCCGAGAAGGTGTCCGACGGCTTCCGCGTCGTGCGGGAGGACGGGACCACCGTCCACGCCCGCCGGCTGCTCGTGACCACGGGGATCGTCGACGAGCTGCCGGACGTGACGGGCCTGGCCGAGCGCTGGGGCGACGACGTGCTGCACTGCCCGTACTGCCACGGGTGGGAGGTGCGGGACCGGGCCGTCGGCATTCTGGCGGGCAGTCCCATGGCCCCGCACCAGGCGCTGCTGTGGCGGCAGTGGTCCGACGACGTGACGCTGTTCCGGCACGAGCAGGCCGACTTCAGCGACGAGGAGTACGAGCAGCTCGCCGCCCGGGGCATCTCCGTGGTCGACGGCGAGGTGGTCGCCCTGGAGGCGGCGGACGACGCGGTCACCGGTGTGCGGCTGGCGGACGGCACGCTGATCCCGCGCGACGCGCTCGTCGTCCAGCCCCGCTTCACCGCACGCTCGGCGGTCCTGGAGGGACTCGGGCTGGCGCCGACCGAGATGCTGGTGGGCGACCAGGTCATCGGTACGTACATCGCGGCCGACCCCACGGGGGCGACCGAGGTGCCGGGCGTATGGGTGGCCGGGAACGTCGCCAACCTCATGGAACAGGTCGTCGGCGCCGCCGCCGCCGGGCTGAAGGCGGCTTCGGCCATCAACATGGACCTCGTCACCGACGACACCCGGCGCGCGGTCGATGCCCGCCGCGCCCCCTTCTCGGCCGAGGCCGAGCGTCAGGTCTCCGAGCGCGTGCTCGGGGACCGCCGTCACGGACTTCAGGAGACCTCACGATGACCACCGACAGCACGCGTACCGACGCGGAGATGTGGGACGACCGGTACCGCGAGAGCGACCGGATCTGGAGCGGCAACCCCAACGTCGTCCTCGTCCGGGAGGTGGAGGGCCTGAAGCCGGGCCGCGCCCTGGACCTGGGGTGCGGAGAGGGCGCGGACGCGGTCTGGCTCGCCCGGTGGGGCTGGCGGGTCACGGCCACCGACATCTCGCGCGTCGCCCTGGAGCGGGCGGCGGTCCACGCGGCCGAGGCTGATGTGGCCGACCGCGTCGACTGGCAGTGGCACGACCTGGGGGCCTCGTTCCCCGAGGGGGAGTTCGACCTGGTCTCCGCGCAGTTCCTGCACTCGATGGGGGACCTGCCGCGCGAGGAGATCCTGCGCAGGGCCGCCGCGGCCGTCGCACCCGGCGGCGTACTCCTGATCGTCGGCCACGCCGGGTTCCCGTCCTGGGAGCACGACCACCCGGACATGGAGCTGCCCACGACGGACGAGGTCCTCGCGTCCCTCGCGCTCCCGGAGGGGGAGTGGGAGGTGCTGCTCAGCGAGGAGCACGAGCGGATCCAGAACGACCCCGAGGGCAATCCCACCACCCGCACGGACAACGCCCTGAAGCTCCGGCGCGAGGCCGGCCGCTGACGCCGAGCGCCCGCCGTCCTCCCCTGGAAGGGGAGAACCGGCGGGCGCGCTCGGGTTCAGGTCAGGCGGGTCAGGCCTGCGGGGCAGCCTTGATCGCGGAGATGTCGAAGGTCAGCTTGACCTTGTCGCTGACCATCACGCCGCCGGTCTCCAGCGCCGCGTTCCAGGTCAGGCCCCAGTCGGAGCGCAGGATGTTCGTGCTGCCCTCGAAGCCGACGCGCTCGTTGCCGTAGACGTCCGTCGCGGAGCCGTTGAACTCCAGGTCGATGGAGAGCGGACGGGTGACGTCCTTGATGGTGAGGTCGCCGGTGACGCGGTAGTCGTCGCCGCCGAGCTGCTCGGCCTTCGTGGAGCGGAACGTCATCAGGGGGAACTTCTCGGCGTCGAAGAAGTCGCCGCTCACCAGGTGGCCGTCGCGGTCGGCGATGCCGGTGTCGACGCTGGCGATCCTGACGTCGATGGAGGCGGAGGAGTTGGAGGGGTCCGAGCCGTCCAGCACCAGGGTGCCCTCGTGCTCACCGAAGGAGCCGCGCACGTTGGTGACCATGGCGTGGCGCACGGTGAAGCCGATGCTGCTGTGCGCCGGGTCGATGGTGTATGTGCCGGTCAGCGCGGCCAGCGCGGGGTCCACCGCGAGGGTGGCGGTGGCGGTGGACGCGGCTTCGGTGTTCTTGCGGTTGAACAGAGCCATGGCTCCTCCTCGGGGGACGTTCAGACGAGTGGCTGCCGAAGATCTGGTTTAACCTTCAACGAGATTCACTGTAGACCCTTTTTGTTCAACATTCAACATCAAGGGTCCAGGCCGGTCCGGAAACCGCTACCGGCCTCGCCCCGACTCGGCCGCACCCTGGCGGACGCGCGTAGATCTCGGGCACCATCTCCCTGTCTCATTGTCATGAGCAGAAGGATTCCGCCATGCTGACCCGTCCCGTACTCCGCTCGGTCCTCACCGCACTGGCCCTCGTGCTGGGCGTCCTCTTCGCGCCCGGCGTCGGGGTCCTCGGTGGCGGTGCGACCGAGGCGCACGCCGTCACGAAGCTGACCCACGCGCAGGCGACCTCCCGCTTCAGTTCGTCCGGGATCACCTGGTCGTCGTCCGGCGGCTGCTCCGACCGCGCCGTTCCCACCTGCACGTCCTTCGACCAGCTCAATCTGACCAGCGCCCAGGGCGCCCAGACGCTGAAGAGCGCCACGGGCTGCGCCCTCAACATCACCGGGGGCACCGAGACCGGGCACGCCGGTGGCACGTACTCGCACTGGAACGGCTACAAGCTGGACTTCGGCAAGAGCACCTGCCTGACGAACTACGTGAAGGGCGTGTTCACCTACATCGGCGTCCGCGGCGACGGCGCCCCGCAGTACAGGTCCGGTTCCGGCAACCTCTACGCCGACGAGGGCAACCACTGGGACGTGACGTACTACAACTGCGGCGGCTGCTGACCCCCTCCGCACGCACGGGTGCCCCCGTCCCGGCGCGGGACGGGGGCACCTGCTGTGCGTGGCGAAGGCCGGTGTCAGGAGCCGACGCTCACCGTGAAGCGCCGAGGGTTGCCGTCGTGGGCCGCCCCCGACACGTCGGGCTCGCCGTCCGGGCGTACGTCGTCGTAGGGGAACGCGTAGCCGATCGGGGAGTTGGCGTGGACGACGCGGGACCAGTGGTTCGTCACCCCGCCCTTGTAGTAGTCCGCCACCGTGGTGCCGTTGGGCTGCTGCGGGTGACTGAGCATGATCGAACGGTTGAAGCCCGCCGCGATCCTGGCCAGCAGCGCCTTCTTCTCGTCGGAGTCACCAGGATTGTTGGTGAAGGGTCCGTGGTTGCAGGTGAAGATGTCCTTCGACGTGGGCTTGACGAAGGTGTGCCCGCCCTCGAAGGTCAGCGTGTCCCCGCTGACGCGGCCCTTGAGGCTGCCCCGGCCGCCCTGCAGGTCGATCGTGAGGTCGGTGGAGCGGTACTTCTCCCAGACCTCGTCGATCTGGGCCGTGAACAGGTCCCGGAACGGCATCTCGGCCGGCCGGTCGAAGAACGGCGCCATCAGGTTCTGCGGCGAGACGACCCGCAGGACCTGCCCGTCGTCGCCCCGGGTGACCAGCTTGTCCCAGGGCTGCCCGTCGGCGGCCGCCTGGGCGGTGAGGTCGTCGGCGATGCGCTGGACCGCGCCGTCCGGGAGCGGGGCCACCGTGTGCGTGGCGTCCCCCTCCAGGGTCAGCCCGATCGGCAGCGCGGTCACCAGGTCGACGTAGCTGATGTTGGCGTACAGCTGCTGCGGGTTGAAGGTGAACTCGCAGAACGACCAGGTCCTGCCGTAGTTCGGGTCGGTGGGCGTGGCGAAGGCCGGCTCGACCAGGGACGGGCCCGGGTTGAGGTAGAAGTCCAGCTTGTCGTCCCGTACGAAGTAGACCCTCGCCCCGTACATCTGGGGCAGCGTCATGACCACGGGCCCGGCGCCGGCGGCCTTCAGCGGGATGGCGCAGTCCACCGGGAGGGGGGTCTGCGGAGCGCCGGGGGAGTCGGGGCGGTAGACGCTGCCGTCGGGGCGCAGGAGCACCCAGCGGTCGGTGCCCTGCTCGTGGCCGGTGACGTACGCGTGCACGGTGCCGGGCAGTGAGCGGTTCTCCAGGGCCAGTTCGCAGGTCTCGGCCGCTGCCGACGCACGCGGGCTCAGGGCGCTGCCCCAGAGGGGATAGGAGAGCGCGGTCGCGGAGGCGGCTGCGCCCGTCAGGAACATTCTGCGCGAAATCACGAAGGAACTCCCGAGGTGTGTGGGGGGCCGCAGACGGGGGAGACGTGGGGAGGATGGAGCAGTGGGGGGCGTCTGCGGTGCGCACCACTCTCGCGAGGCGTACGGCAAGCGTCAAGACTTATGGCTGAGAGCGCTCTCAGAAAGTCGCCGTTCTTCACAACTCGACGGTGCTGGACGGGATTTGGACACTCCTGGTCGATACCTCGATGCGCGGAGTGAACAGGAATCGAACGCGATGGCCGACGTGAAGGGACCCCGGCGCACCCCTGCCGTCGTGGTGCGTCCGGTCGCCCGCACCGGTGGATCCGCGGCGTGGCGCGGGAGTCGCTGTGTGGCCGGAGACACATGCTCCGCTTTGTCGGAGCCCTACAACGCGCGAGCCCTCCGAGCTGGCGGATGGGCTGCATGATGCACGGCTTCTGTCAGGTGCCACCAGGAAACGGGGCAGGAGACTGTTCGGTGTGGACGGCAGGGTTTGTGCGGTCGGGTTCGTAGGGTCGACGTATGACCGTTGTGGACGAAATCCCGGGCGAGCCGAGTGACACGCGTGGCCGGGTGGCCGAACTGCTGGCACTGCGCGAGCAGGCCCGGCGTGGACCGAGCGACCGGGCGACCGAGGCGCAGCACGCCAAGGGCAAGCTGACGGCCCGCGAGCGCATCGCGCTGCTGCTGGACGAGGGATCGTTCAAGGAGGTCGAGCAGCTGCGCAGGCACCGGGCGACCGGCTTCGGCCTGGAGGCCAAGAAGCCGTACACCGATGGTGTCATCACCGGCTGGGGCACGGTCGACGGCCGGACGGTCTTCGTCTACGCGCACGACTTCCGGATCTTCGGCGGGGCGCTGGGCGAGGCCCACGCCACGAAGATCCACAAGATCATGGACATGGCCATCTCGGCCGGTGCCCCGCTGGTCTCGCTGAACGACGGTGCCGGAGCCCGCATCCAGGAGGGCGTCAGCGCGCTCGCCGGATACGGCGGGATCTTCCAGCGCAACACCCGAGCCTCCGGTGTCATCCCGCAGATCAGCGTGATGCTCGGCCCGTGCGCGGGCGGCGCGGCGTACAGCCCGGCGCTGACCGACTTCGTCTTCATGGTCCGTGAGACCTCCCAGATGTTCATCACCGGACCGGACGTCGTCAAGGCGGTCACCGGCGAGGAGATCACCCAGAACGGCCTCGGCGGCGCCGACGTGCACGCCGAGACCTCGGGCGTCGCGCACTTCGCGTACGACGACGAGGAGACCTGCATCGCCGAGGTCCGCTACCTGATCGGGATGCTGCCCTCCAACAACCGCGAGAACCCGCCGGTCGTGCCGAGCGACGACCCCGCCGACCGGCGCGGCGACGTCCTCCTGGACCTGGTCCCGGCCGACGGGAACCGCCCGTACGACATGCACAAGGTCATCGAGGAGCTCGTCGACGACGGCGACTTCCTGGAGATCCACGAGCGCTGGGCCCGCAACATCGTCTGCGCCCTGGCCCGGCTCGACGGCCAGGTCGTCGGCATCGTGGCCAACCAGCCGCAGTCGCTGGCCGGTGTCCTGGACATCGAGGCGTCCGAGAAGGCCGCACGATTCGTCCAGATGTGTGATGCGTTCAACATTCCCATCGTCACTCTCCTGGACGTACCCGGCTTCCTGCCCGGCGTCGATCAGGAGCACGGTGGGATCATCCGGCACGGTGCGAAGCTGCTCTACGC
This sequence comes from Streptomyces sp. NPDC002793, assembly GCF_040295485.1. NCBI lineage: Bacteria > Bacillati > Actinomycetota > Actinomycetes > Kitasatosporales > Streptomycetaceae > Streptomyces > Streptomyces sp. NPDC002793. The sequence continues at coordinate 45,379 of NZ_JBEOVL010000011.1, forward strand.
GTACTGCAACGCCACCGTGCCGAGGATCTCCCTGATCCTGCGCAAGGCCTACGGAGGCGCGTACATCGTCATGGACAGCCAGTCCATCGGCGCCGACCTCACCTACGCGTGGCCGACCAACGAGATCGCCGTGATGGGTGCCGAAGGCGCCGCCAACGTCATCTTCCGCCGTCAGATCGCCGACGCCGAGGACTCCGAGGCCATGCGGGCGCGCATGGTCAAGGAGTACAAGGCCGAGCTGATGCACCCCTACTACGCGGCCGAGCGCGGCCTGGTCGACGACGTCATCGACCCCGCCGAGACGCGCGAGGTGCTGATCGCCTCGCTCGCGATGCTCCGCAACAAGCACGCCGACCTGCCGTCCCGCAAGCACGGCAACCCCCCGCAGTAGTCGCGGCCGCAGCGGCGGGTCAGACCCCCGCCCGCGTGTCATGACCCCACTGCCCAGAAGACGGAGACATCCATGAGCGTCAATCCCGCCGATTCGGTCCTGCGTGTCGAGAAGGGCGAGGCCGGCCCCGAGGAGCTCGCGGCGATCACCGCGGTCCTGCTCGCCCGCGCGGCCGCCCAGCCCGACGCGCCCGCCCACCGAGGTCGTAGCACCGCCGGATGGCGCCGGCTGGAGCGCACCCCCGGCTTTCGTGCCCCGCACAGCTGGCAGGGCTGAGAACGGCCGCTGAGGCCGTTCAAGGCCCGCAGGGCCCCTACGGACGAAGGCCCCGTACTCCTTTCGAGGAGTACGGGGCCTTCGCCGTGCGGCGACGGGCTCAGCGCAGGCGGGCCATCAGTGCGTGCTCGACCAGGGTGATCAGCGCGCTCTTGGCGTCCGCCCGGTGCCGGGCGTCCGTGGTGAGTATGGGGGTGTCCGGGCCGATCTGGAGTGCTTCGCGTACTTCGTCGGGTGTGTAGGGCTGGTGTCCGTCGAAGCCGTTGAGGGCGATGACGAAGGGGAGGCCGCTGTTCTCGAAGTAGTCGACGGCGGGGAAGCAGTCGGCGAGGCGGCGGGTGTCGACGAGGACGACGGCGCCGATGGCGCCGCGGACCAGGTCGTCCCACATGAACCAGAAGCGGTCCTGTCCGGGGGTGCCGAACAGGTACAGGATCAGGTCCTGGTCCAGGGTGATGCGTCCGAAGTCCATGGCCACCGTCGTGGTGGTCTTGTCCCCGGTGTGGGTCAGGTCGTCGATGCCCGCGGATGCGGACGTCATCACGGCTTCGGTGCGCAGCGGATTGATCTCCGAAACGGCACCGACAAACGTGGTCTTACCCACGCCGAAGCCCCCTGCCACCACGATCTTCGCCGAGGTAGTGGAGCGGGCCGCTCCGCCGCTAGAGCTTGCGAAGTCCACTGAGCACCCTTTCGAGCAGTGTCACATCTGGTTGGCCGCCGGCGGCCTCGTCGCCGCCGGGCTGATGGATAGCGACGAGTCCGGCCTCGGCCAGGTCGGCGACGAGGATCCGGGCAACGCCGAGCGGGATCGAGAGCAGGGCCGACACCTCGGCCACCGACTTGATCTCGATGCAGAGCCGGCAGATCCGCTGGTGCTCGGGCAGCTGCCCTTGCAGCCGGGACGGATCGGCCGTTGTACTGACCAGTGCCTCGATGGCGAGCTGGTACCGCGGCCGGGTCCGGCCGCCGGTCATGGCGTACGGACGGACCAGCGGGTTGTGCGCCGCGGGCGCCGCCTGCTCCGGGGCCTGCCGCTGGACGGGCTGGATGCGCGACGGCGGAGCCTGATAGTGCTGCGGCGGCTGCTGATCCTGCGGTTGCTGGTAGTGCGGCTGCTGCTGCGGCCACCCGGAACCGGGTTGCTGCGGCTGCTGCCAGTCGCCGCCCTGCGAGCCCTGCGGGGGCTGCTGGTAGGGCTGCTGGTATGGCTGATACGGCTGGTAAGGCTCTTGCGCGCCCAGTCTGCCAGGCATGGAGGGGTGGTCGAAGCGGTTGTCACCCTGCTCACCCGGAACCCGCTGACCGCCCTGATACGGGTGTCCGCCTGTGGGTGCTGCCACGTTTCCTCCTCCGACTGCCGATCGCCATCCCAGTGGTGCCGCGCCACCGCACCTTATGGCGCGGTGACGAGAAACGCACTGTCTGTCTATTAGTTAAGAAGACTTCCCTGGAGTTCGGCACGGAGATCCGGGGTAAGAACACTTCCTGCACGATCTACGAGAAGTGCCATTTCGTACCCAACCAGGCCGATATCGGCATCCGGGTGGGAGAGGACAGCGAGTGAAGATCCGTCAGAGATGGACATGATGAAGAGGAATCCTCGCTCCATCTCCACAACGGTCTGATTCACGGCGCCGCCTTCGAAGATCCGGGAGGCACCCGCGGTCAGCGACGTCAGACCGGAGGCGACTGCCGCCAGCTGATCGGCACGGTCCCGTGGAAAACCCTCGGACATCGCCAGCAGGAGTCCGTCGGCGGAGACCACCACCGTGTGGGACACCCCTGGGGTGTTGTCCACGAAGTTGGTGATCAACCAGTTCAGATTCTGCGCCGCCTGGCTCATCGGGCTCACACTAACGCTCCTGGTTGTAGGTATCACTTGTGTCCGAACCCGCGGTACGTCCCCGCTGGACACCGCGGCGTAGGTTGCTCAACCTGCCCCGTACGTCCTCAGGGGCGCGGGAGACCTGTGGGCCGCCCTGGTTGGTCTGCTCCGCCGTTCCCTCGACGAGATTGGCCTTGGGCACGCGCCGGGGGAGGCCGGACGGGGTTATTCCGCCCGCCTTCGGATCCCGCAGCTTCTCGGCCCGCTCCCAGCGCTCGTCGTTCGCCGAGCGCCATTCGTCGGGGCCCTCGCCGGAAGCCTGCTGCTCCTGCGGCTGTTCGGGCTGGGGCTGGGGCTGCGGCTGTTCCTGCTGCTGCGCCGGCGCGGCAGGCTGATCGTTTCCGCGACCACCGGGCTGCCGGTGCTGCTGGCCCGGACCACGGCGCGGGAGACCTGCCTGGGTCAGGTCGTGACCGGGATTCGGGGTGGGCCCCGGGCGGTCGAAGCCCGCCTGTTCCTGACTCCCGGCGGGACCGCCCTGCCCGGATTCCGTCTCAGGCTGAGCCGGCGGCTCGTAAGCGCCTTGATATCCGCCCTGATCCGCCCATTCGCCCTGGTGGGGGGCACCGTCCTGCGGGGCGAACCCGTCGGGGTACTGCTCCTGTGAACCGTCCGGAGCGGCGTACGCGGCTTCCGTGTAGCCGTTCTGCTGCGGCGGGTTCGGATAGCCGCCACCGTTGGCGTACGGGTCGTAGCCGCCCTGCGCGTACTCCTGCTGCCCCGGGGCGTACTGCTCGGGGGCCGGCGCGTACTGCTCCTGGCCGTACTGCTCCTGCGTGAACTGCTCCGGGGAGTAGTCCTGCTGCTGTCCGGCCCCGCCGCCCTGGAACGGCGGACGCTCGCCGCCCCACTGCGCCTCGAGCGCGGCCCGGCGCTCCTCGCGCATGAGCGAGCGGTTGACCGGGTCCAGCTGCGGGGAGTCCGCGACCGAGGTGTCGTAGCGCGAGTCGTCGAAGCCGAGCTCCGCCGCCGTACGCATCGGAACCTGCTGCGGCGCCGGGGCGAACGTCTGCTGCTGCTGCTCGGGCATGATCGAGGAGACGGTGAAGTCGTCCTGCGGAGCGCTCGCACCGCCGCCACCATGGGTGATCGCGTCCGGCAGCATGACCAGCGACGTCGTCCCCGCCTGCTCGCCCGAGGGGCGGAGCTGGACCCGGATGTCGTGCCGGTCGGCCAGTCGGCCGACCACGAACAGGCCCATGCGCTGGGACACCGCGGCGTCCACCGTCGGCGGGTTGGCCAGCTTGTGGTTGATGTCGGCGAAGTCCTCGGCGGTGAGGCCGATGCCCTTGTCATGGATCTCGACCATGACCCGGCCGTCGGGCAGCCGGGTCGCGGTGACCCGGACCTTGGTCTGCGGCGAGGAGAAGGTGGTGGCGTTCTCCAGCAGCTCGGCCAGCAGGTGCACGAGGTCGGTCACGGCCTGGCCGTGGATGTCGGTCTCCGGCACACCGGTGAGCTCGATGCGCTCGTAGGACTCCACCTCGGAGGAGGCGGCCCGCAACACGTCGACCAGCGGAACCGGCTGGTTCCAGCGGCGGCCGGGCTCCTCACCCGCGAGGACGAGGAGGTTCTCGCCGTTACGGCGCATACGGGTGGCCAGGTGATCCAGCTTGAAGAGGCTCTCCAGCTGGTCCGGGTCGGCCTCGTTGTTCTCCAGGCCGGTGATGAGGGTCAGCTGGCCCTCGATGAGCGACTGGTTGCGGCGCGAAAGATTGGTGAAGATCGCGTTGACGTTGCCCCGCAGCATGGCCTGCTCGGAAGCCAGCCGGACGGCCTCGCGGTGCACCTGGTCGAAGGCGCGGGCGACCTCGCCGATCTCGTCCTGGCTGTTGATCGGGATCGGCTGCACCCGGGTGTCCACCCGGCCCGGCTCGGTCCGCGACAGCTGGTCGACCAGCATCGGGAGCCGCTGCTCGGCGATGCCGAAGGCAGCCGTACGCAGCCGGCGCATCGAGCGGCTCATCTGGCGCGCCATGAGCCCGGCGATGATGAAGGCGGCGAGCAGGGCGACGATCACGATCAGGCCGTTGATGACGGCGTCGTTCCTGGCGTCGACCGAGATCTCCGCGGCCTCGGTCACGGCCTTGTCGACGAGCTCGTCCTCGACCGTCGCGTAACCCTCGAACTTCGCGGTGGACGCGGCCATCCAGGTCTCGGGCGTGATGCCCTTCGCCTTCAGCTCGTCGGGCTGCCTGCCCTTGCCGATCTCCTGGGCCATGCCGTCGAAGACCGAACCGTCGATGCTCGGAGGCGCCACGAAGGGCTTGCCCGCGGCCTTGGCCTGCGCTTCGGCGGCCTTCAGCTGCTTGGCACCCTCGGCGGCCTTGCCGGCCATGACCTCCTTGAGCCGGGCCGCGTCGGCTTCCGTGCCGCCGGAGACGAACTCGTTGAGGGCGATCTGCTCCAGGTAGTTGTACGAGCTGAACGCCGTGACCTGGCCGTTGAAGTTGCGGGTCTCCTGGCTCGGACGCACCAGCAGGTGCATGCCTATGGAGCGCTGAAGCGATTCTGCGGCCTTGGCCAGCTCGATCGCGTACACGGTACGGCCGTAACTCGTGATGTTTCCGGTGCCCAGGCCGAGCTCGTTGGCGAACTGCATCAGCGAGTGCTGGACCTTGGTGTAGCCCTCTTCCGTCTTCACCGGGTCCATCGCCTCGGCGTAAGCGGCCTTGCGCAGCTCGGGGAGCAGGGGCTCCTCCGCCTCGAACAGCTTCAGGCGGCGGTCCAGACCCGCCTTGTCCGGCATGTTCCGCACGGCGGCGTCGAAGTCCGAAGCGGCGCTGTCCGTGAGGGCGCGCACCTTCTCCACCTCGGGGGCGGTGCGCTTGTTGGACAGCAGGGGCTGAGCGGTGAGGTCACGCTCGTTCAGCAGTGCCTGCCCGTACACCGAGGCGGCGCGGACGACCAGGGCCGTCTTCTCGGCGTCCTGGGCCTCGTTCCAGGTGTCGACCGATCCCTTCACCTGGAAGCCGCCCATGACCAGACCGACGAGTGCCGGGATCAGGAGGATCGCGTTCAGTCGGGTGGGCACCCGCCAGTTGCGCGGTGACATGCGGCTGGTGCTGCCACCGGCCGGTTCCGCCTTGGACGACGTGTCCGCAGGCGGAGACACCGCAGCGCGCGGCGGCGGCGTGAAGTTGCCCCGCTCCGGCTGCGCCGCGGAGCCCTCGTTGCTTCGCCTCACTCGACCAACAACCTCTCGGCGTCGGCACCTACGTTGTGCCGGATTATCGTTCAGGGGCCGTGCTACTGGGTAGTTCGAGGCATTGCAGCACGGGGACCGGGCGCGTTCCAAACAGTCGGAACGAGCGATTCGGATTGAGGCGGGCGCCCGATAAAACGGGCATAAAGAGCGAGCCCCGCCAAAAGGCGAGGCTCATGTGAGCGCAGTGGCACCGGCCGTGCGCGTCGGGTGTCGATGGGGACCCAGATCTCTGTCGAAATGTTATGAACACGGGGGCGGATCGTGTCAAAGGACACAGGCCGCCCCCGGGCGACTACAACAACTTCCGTAGATCACTCAATAATTGTGGCTACTTCAACCGGGCCATCAGTGCGTGCTCGACCAGGGTGATCAGGCCGCTCTTGGCGTCCGCCCGGTGCCGGGCGTCCGTCGTGATGATCGGGGCATCGGGGCCGATCTGGAGTGCTTCGCGTACTTCGTCGGGTGTGTAGGGCTGGTGTCCGTCGAAGCCGTTGAGGGCGATGACGAAGGGGAGGCCGCTGTTCTCGAAGTAGTCGACGGCGGGGAAGCAGTCGGCGAGGCGGCGGGTGTCGACGAGGACGACGGCGCCGATGGCGCCGCGGACCAGGTCGTCCCACATGAACCAGAAGCGGTCCTGTCCGGGGGTGCCGAACAGGTACAGGATCAGGTCCTGGTCCAGGGTGATGCGTCCGAAGTCCATGGCCACCGTCGTGGTGGTCTTGTCCCCGGTGTGGGTCAGGTCGTCGATGCCCGCGGATGCGGACGTCATCACGGCTTCGGTGCGCAGCGGATTGATCTCCGAAACGGCACCGACAAACGTGGTCTTACCCACGCCGAAGCCCCCTGCCACCACGATCTTCGCCGAGGTGGTGGCACGGGCCGTACCCGTACCGCCGCTAGAGCTTGCGAAGTCCACTGAGCACCCTTTCGAGCAGTGTCACATCCGGCGCGCCGCCGGCCTCTCCATTGCCCGGCTGGTGGATGGCCACCATGCCGGCTTCCGCCAGGTCCGCCACGAGGATCCGTGCCACACCCAGGGGCATGTTCAACAGGGCCGACACCTCGGCCACCGACTTGACCTCGCGGCACAGGTGGCAGATCCGCTGGTGCTCGGGGAGCAAGGTCCCCAGATGGGCGGGGTCCGCTGTCGTGCTGACCAGCGCCTCTATCGCGAGCTGATAGCGCGGCCGGGTCCGGCCGCCGGTCATGGCGTACGGACGAACCAGCGGCTGGTCGCCTTCACCGTCGTACGACGCATGGTGCAGTGCGCCGTACGGATCAGGTGAGGCGGGTGGCGGGGTCATAAATCCTCCGGGCGTGACAGCAGGGTGTCGGCTTGCCGTCTGAAGGTGGCCGGTGGGGAGCTGTGTCGGCCGGACGGGTGAGGGTTTTGAGTAGTACCTGGGGGGATCACGTCAACTGTGTGCCGCATGGCCGTCTAGTGGAGCAGACTTCCTTGTAGTTCCGCACGGAGGTCAGGGGTGAGGACGGTCCCCGCACGGTCGACGAGGAGTGCCATCTCGTACCCGACCAGACCGATGTCCGCGTCCGGGTGGGCGAGAACGGCGAGTGACGAACCATCAGAGATGGACATGAGGAAGAGGAAACCCCTCTCCATCTCCACGACCGTCTGGCTCACGGCGCCGCCTTCGAAGATCCGGGAGGCACCTGCGGTCAGCGACGTCAGGCCGGAGGCGACTGCCGCCAGCTGATCGGCGCGGTCGCGCGGGAAACCTTCGGACATCGCCAGCAGCAGGCCATCCGCGGAGACCACCACCGTGTGGGACACCCCTGGGGTGTTGTCCACGAAGTTGGTGATCAGCCAGTTCAGATTCTGCGCGGCCTGACTCATGGGGCTCAACTAACGCTCCTGCTGGTGAGTGGGGCCGAGTTGGAAACTGCCGGTCGACGAGCCGGTGTTGGCCTGTCGTCCCTGCTGGATGCCCCGGCGGAGATTGGTCAGACGGCCGCGTACGTCATCCGGCGCACGCGAAACCTGTGGTCCGGACTGATGATTCTGCTGCTGAGCAGTGCCCGGCACCAAATTGGCACGTGGGACACGGCGAGGCAGTCCGGAAGTGGTGATCCCGCCGGCGGCGGGCTTCTTGACCCGCTCCGCCTGCCGTACGAGTTCGTCATTGGGTGAGGCGCGCCATGAACTGGTGGCGCCGGTGTCCGCCGCACCACGCCGTGGCATGGGCGGAGGCGGGGTGCCGTCGGCGGGCTGGGAGGGGACCGGTGCCTGCGGCTCGGCGGCGGGCGGCTGCTGGCCGCCCTGCTGCACGCCGTGGAACCAGTTCGTCTCCAGCGTGTCGAACAGCGGCGTACGACCGTCACCGGGACCGGCCGGCGGCAGTTCCTCGGGCTGCTGCGGCAGCGCCGGGCGGTACGGCAGCTCACCCGCGGAGGGGTCGGGCTGACGCGGCGCGCCGAAGTCGGTGTTGTCGGAGTGGCGGGGCGCGGGCGCCTGGGAGCCGAAGCCCTGGTCCTGCGGCATCGGGGAGTTGAAGTCGGGGCGGGCGAACTGCGCGGTGCTCGCGGGGTCCTGGGCCTGCGGGAACTGCGGCGCCTGCGGTGCCTGCGGTGCCGAGAAGTCCGGACGGGCGAACTCCGCGGTGGCGCCGGGGCCCTGGCGGTCGTCCATCGGCGGACGCTGGTTCGGCGGGCTGAACGGCTGGTTGTGTCCGTTAGGGCCGGTCAGGGCGTTCGGTCCGTTCGGTCCGTCAGGTCCGTTCGGGCCGGAGGTGCCCGGGCGGGCGAACCGGCCGGTGTCGTGCTCCTCGTGTCCACGGGGCGCGTCCGGCTGCGTACGCCGGGGAACGCCCTGCTCCTCGACGCCCCAGCTGGTGTTCTGCGTGCGCTTCGGCTGCGGGTTGCCGCCGGGCAGCTCGGCCCGGGGTCCAACGACGGGCGGCAGCTGGCGGCCGGGGCCACCGGGCTGCTGCGGGCCGCCCTGGGACTGCGGCGACTGCGGAACACGGGGGGAGGGCTGGCCGGAGTGGCCGAAGAGGTTGGGCCGTCCAGAGTCCGCACCGGCCGAGGGGTCCTGCGGAGGACGCGCTCCCGGGCGGGCACCACCGGCGAAGGCGCCGGCGAGGCCGCCACCCTGACGGGGGGCGTCCGACCGGCCGGGCAGACCGGGGCCCTGCTGACCGAATCCCTGCTGCCCGGGGCCCTGCTGGTTGCCCTGCTGCGGCTGACGCGGTCCGCCGTCACGCGAGGGCAGTGCGGCCCGGGGAGCCGAACCCGCGCCGACCTGCCCGCGAGGGGCGGACGCACCGAGACCCTTGGCCGGTTCGGGCGCCGAACCGGCGAGTCCGGGACGCTGGCCGCCCGTGGGAGCGCCACCGCCGGCGAGGAGCCCGCCCGGGGCGCCGCCCTGCGGGCCCTTGCCCTGCTGGCCGGGCTTCGGCGGCTGCTTGCCGCCGTGCGCGACCTCCATGGGCAGCATGACCAGTGCGGTCGTGCCGCCGGAGTCGGAGGGCCGCAGCTGGATGCGGATGCCGTGACGCAGGGACAGCCGGCCGACCACGAACAGACCCATCCGGCGGGACACCGAGACGTCCACGGTGGGCGGCGAGGCGAGCCGCTCGTTGATCGCGGCCAGGTCCTCGGGGGAGAGGCCGATACCGGTGTCGTGGATCTCGACGAGCACACGGCCGTCGGGAAGCGCGTGACCGGTGACCCGGACCTTCGTCTGCGGCGAGGAGAACGACGTGGCGTTCTCCAGCAGCTCCGCGAGGAGGTGCACGAGGTCGTTGACGACGCGGCCGGCGACCTCGGTGGCGGGCACCGCGGCCAGTTCGATGCGCTCGTACTGCTCCACCTCGGAGGCGGCGGCACGGAGCACGTCGACCAGCGGCACGGGGCGGGTCCAGCGGCGGCCGGGCTCCTCGCCCGCGAGGACGAGGAGGTTCTCGCCGTTACGGCGCATACGGGTGGCGAGGTGGTCGAGCTTGAAGAGCGAGGACAGCTGGTCGGGGTCGGCCTCGCGGGACTCCAGCTCGGAGATGAGCGAGAGCTGGCGCTGGATGAGGCCCTGGCTGCGGCGCGAGAGGTTGGTGAACATCGCGTTGACGTTGCCTCGCAGCAGCGCCTGCTCGGCGGCCAGACGGACCGCCTCGCGGTGCACGTCGTCGAAGGCCGCGGCCACCTGGCCGATCTCGTCCCGGGAGTGCACACCGACCGACTCGACGGAGGTGTCGACGTCCTGCGGGTCCGTCTCCGAGAGCTGCCTGACGAGCTCGGGCAGCCGGTCCTGGGCGACCCGGGTGGCGGTCTCCTGCAGCCGTCGCAGCGAGCGGATCATGGACCGCGCCACGACGAAGGCGCCGACCAGCGACACACCGAGGACGATGATGATCATCGCGCCGTTGAGTATCGCGTCGCGTCGCGATTCGTTGCGGAGCTCGCGGGCCTTGCTCTCCATCTCACCGAGCAGCGTCTGCTCGATGGTGGTCATGGCCTGGATCTTGTTGGAGCTCTGGTCGTACCAGTCCATGTACGTGCGGGTCTTGCCGCTGCCCTCCATGCCCAGCGGGCTGTCGAGGACCTTCTTCGCGTACATGTCGGCGGCGGCTATCTCGGGATTCCCGTTGTCCAGCGGCGCCAGCAGCTCGGCGGAGCTCCTGCCGGTGGACTCGTAGGTCGTCTCGAAGGTCTTGAGGGTCGAGCTCGCCTTGTTGAGCGCGTTACGGCCGAACGCCTGGTCGTTGTCGTCCAGGTCCGCCTTCGTGCCGTCGCCGCCCGGCAGCGCCGCGGCGATGATCGCGCGCTCGACGGAGGCGTACTCCTTCGAGGACGAGAAGGCGGCCAGCGCACGCGTCCGCTTGATCATCTCCGGGTTGCTGGTGGCCTGCGCCATGTCCTGGGAAAGGCTCAGCAGCGAGGTGATCAGCTGGCTGTACTGGTCGACCGTGTTGAGACTCGGGTTGTTCCCGGCGTACGCGTCCTTACGGATGCTGGTGATGTCGCCCAGCTGGTTGCTGATCTGGCTGACGCTCGCGTGGATGCTGTCCAGCGCCTCGTCGCCCGGGGAGTTGCCTATCTCGTCGGTGGCCTCGAAGAAGGCGTCCTTGGCGCGGTCGGTGCGCTCACGAGGGTCGGTGACCCTGTAGTCGGTGGCCTTCACGCCGTTCGACAGCGGGCCGGCCGACTTGTCGCGCTCCTCCTGGAGCGCGTTGGCGAGTGCGGTCGCCTTCTTGGTCATCGTGGTGAGCAGCTGCATGTGCTCCAGCTGGTCGATGTCGTTCATCGACTCGTTGATCCGCAGCCCGCCGAGGGTGGTCGCCGCGACCACGGGGAGGGCGAGCAGGGACACCAGACGCGTACTGATGCGCCAGTTACGCAGGGCTACGCGTGAGCCGGCGGTGGTGGGGTCGGTCGGCTTCGGGGGTGCCGAGGCCTCCGCACTGCCGGTGGTCGTGCCGGAGCGCTGGGCGCGGTCGCCGCCGTCACCGGCCGCACCGGGATTCTGGGCGTGCTGGGGCGAGGAGCCGCGGTCTTTCCCGCCGCGCGGCTCCTGCTCCGCCGGGGTTTCCCCTCGGCCCTGGCGGGGCTGGGGCGACCCCATGCCATCCCTCTTGAAACGTCCCTGCACTAGCGTCGCAACCTCTGGACCAGGCGTCCCTCCGCGCGGTGGCACGGCGGGACGGTGTCGGCGTCGTGGGGCGCTGGACGCGCCCCATGGTGGTCGTGAGTGACCGGCGTACTTCCCCCTCCCGCCGCCACTCGGCGCTGCGTTGCGCCCCTGCGCGTTGGGCCTGAAACCCGCGGCGGTGCGTGGAATTCCAGCACAGTGGAGGATCTCCAACAAGGCCCTCGTACCAGGCTGTGACCTGGATGACACGGTGTGATGGGTGCGTAACAAGCCGTGCAGCGCGTACGGGTTTATATCGGTCAATATGGGGTCGGCTTTTCGAGGGCGTTCGGTGTCCCAGACGCCATGATCGGGAGCGGAATGACAGATTCAGTGACGTATTGTCTGGTTTGCACCCCATGATCAACTGTCTGCAATGGGCAATTTGTCGTCAACTTCGTGAGCAAACTCACATCATGATCGCCGTCTCATCCCGGCCACGGTGGGGAATCGGATGTTTAGCCTGGCGCTTTACAGGGATAGCGAATCCGACAACCGGCGCGCCTCCGGGCAGCGCCCCAGCCGCAAAGGTCCACACGGCAGATGAAGACGACGATGACGTTCCGCAACATCGCCAACCCCCGGCGCACGACGCTGGCGCACCTCGAGGACGCCGAGGCGCTGCAGACGCCGGAGTTGCGCGAGCACGCCGTCGACCTGCCCACCCAGACGGCCAACCCCCGGCGCACCGTCCTCATGGTCGCGCCGGACACGGCGGCGAAGTAGCGGCCGACCTCCGGCCTGGCGAGGCGATAGCCTGGAGCGTCAGTCTTCAGCCAGCCAGCAGCAAGTGAGGGGCGACAGCATCCCGTGCGCATCGCCAGGTTCTCCATCGACGGCAATGTCGCCTTCGGGGCGGTCGAGGGCGACAGCCCCGACAGCCTCGTCCTCGACATCATCAAGGGCATTCCGTACACCGACTTCGAGCTTTCCGGGACCAAGGTCCCGCTGAAGAAGGTCCGGCTGCTCCCGCCCGTGCTCCCCAACAAGGTCGTGGCCATCGGCCGCAACTACGCGGAACACGCCGCCGAGATGGGCAACGAGGTCCCGGATGTGCCCGTCGCCTTCTTCAAGCCCACCACCTCGGTGATCGGCCCGGGCGACTCCATCGAGTTCCCCTCCTTCTCCGAGGAGCTGCACCACGAGGCCGAGCTGGCCGTGGTCATCGGCCGCATGTGCCGCGAGGTCCCGCGGGAACGCGTCAAGGACGTCATCTTCGGCTACACCTGCGCCAACGACGTCACCGCGCGTGACGTCCAGCGGCGCGAGAGCCAGTGGGCGAGGGCGAAGGGCTTCGACACCTCGTGCCCCCTCGGCCCCTGGGTGGAGACCGACCTCGACCCCGGCAACCTGACCATCCAGGCCACGGTCAACGGTGAGCAGCGTCAGCTCGGGCGTACGAGCGACATGGTCCGCTCCGTGGAGGACCTCGTCGTCCACATCACGGAAGCCATGACGCTGCTCCCGGGCGACGTGATCCTCACCGGGACCCCCGCAGGGGTCGGGCCCCTGCACGTCGGCGACGAGGTCGCCGTCACCATCGAAGGCATCGGCACTCTCACCAACAAGGTGATCAAGCGTGGTTAACGCCCCCGTCCGCGTACGTTTCTGTCCTTCCCCCACGGGCAACCCCCACGTGGGCCTGGTCCGGACAGCTCTCTTCAACTGGGCCTTCGCCCGGCACCACCAGGGCACCCTGGTCTTCCGCATCGAGGACACCGACGCGGCCCGCGACTCCGAGGAGTCCTACGGCCAACTGCTCGACTCGATGCGCTGGCTCGGCCTCGACTGGGACGAGGGCCCCGAGATCGGCGGCCCGCACGCCCCGTACCGCCAGTCGCAGCGGATGGACCTCTACAAGGACGTCGCGGAGAAGCTCCTCGCCGCCGGGTACGCCTACCCGTGCTACTGCACCACCGAGGAGCTCGACACCCGCCGCGACGCCGCCCGCGCCGCCGGCAAGCCCTCGGGCTACGACGGCCACTGCCGCGACCTGAGCGACGAGCGGAAGGCCGCGTACGAGGCCGAGGGCCGCACCTCGATCGTCCGCTTCCGGATGCCCGACGAGGCGATCACCTTCACCGACCTGGTCCGCGGCGACATCACGGTCCAGCCGGAGAACGTCCCGGACTACGGCATCGTCCGTGCCAACGGCGCTCCTCTCTACACGCTCGTCAACCCGGTCGACGACGCCCTGATGGAGATCACCCACGTCCTGCGCGGCGAGGACCTGCTCTCCTCCACCCCGCGCCAGATCGCCCTCTACCGGGCGCTCATCGAGCTGGGCATCGCGAAGGACACCCCCGCCTTCGGCCACCTCCCGTACGTCATGGGGGAGGGCAACAAGAAGCTCTCCAAGCGCGACCCGCAGGCCTCGCTCAACCTCTACCGCGAGCGCGGGTTCCTGCCCGAGGGGCTGATCAACTACCTCTCGCTGCTCGGCTGGTCCATCGCCGAGGACCGCGACATCTTCGGCAGGGACGAGCTGATCGCGGCGTTCGACATCGCCGACGTCAACGCCAACCCGGCCCGCTTCGACCTGAAGAAGGCCGAGCACATCAACGCCGAGCACCTGCGCATGCTCGACGTGAAGACCTTCACCGAGGCGTGCGGCCCCTGGCTGAAGGCCCCCTTCGCCCCCTGGGCGCCCGAGGCCTTCGACGCGGCGCAGTTCGCCGAGATCGCCCCGCACGCCCAGACCCGGGTGACGGTCCTCTCGGACATCACGGCCAACGTCGACTTCCTCTTCCTGGACGAGCCCGTCGAGGACGAGGCGTCCTGGAACAAGGCCATGAAGGAGGGCTCCGACGCCCTTCTCGTCACGGCCCGCGCCGGACTGATCGCCGCGGAGTGGAACGCGGAGGCCCTCAAGGCCGCCGTCCTCGCCGCCGGTGAGCAGCACGGTCTGAAGCTGGGCAAGGCACAGGCTCCGGTCCGCGTCGCCGTCACCGGCCGCACGGTCGGCCTGCCGCTCTTCGAGTCCCTGGAGATCCTGGGCCGCGAGAAGACGATCGCCCGCATCGACGCGGCACTGGCGAAGCTCGCGGCGTAGCCTCCCGCGGCACGGTCGGAGGCCGGGGTCCCCATGGGGGAGTCCCGGCCTCCGCCGTTCCGCGGGAGGAGCCGCTTCCGGCATCCGGACGCCCCCGGGCGGGTAGGTTCGCCGCATGGTCATCCGCGCGGTCCTCTGGGACATCGACGACACGATCTTCGACTACTCCGGAGCCGATCGCATCGGCATGCGCAGGCATCTGGAACACGAGGGCTACCCCGCGGGGTACGACGGCCTGGAGCGTGCCCTGGACGCCTGGAAGGCCATCACGGACGTGCAGTGGGCGCGCTTCGCCGCCGGGGAGCTCGACTTCCACGGGCAGCGCCGGGAGCGCGTGCGGGCGTTCCTCGGGCGGTGGCTGAGCGACGCGGAGGCGGACGGCTGGTTCGGCCGGCACGCCACCCACTACGAGGCCGCGTGGGCGCTCTTCCCGGACACCGTGCCGGTTCTGGACCGGCTGGCAGGAGGCTTCCGCCATGCCGTCCTGTCCAACGCCAGCATCCACAACCAGGACCGCAAGCTGCGCGCCCTCGGCGTGCGGGACCGGTTCGAGGCGGTGGTGTGCGCCGTCGAGCTCGGGATCTCCAAGCCGGAGGCGGGAGCGTTCCACGCCGCCTGCGAGGTGATGGAGCTCGACCCGCACGAGGTGGCGTACGTCGGCAACGAACCCGACATCGACGCGGGCGGCGCGGTGGCCGCCGGGTTGACGGGGATCTGGCTGGACCGCGAGGGGCGGGGCGGGCGTCCGGAACTCACGCGGATCACCGGTCTGGACGAGCTTCCCGGCCTGCTGGCGGGCGATACCCGTTTTGGAGCGCCGGACACCTTCAGGTAATGTTCTTCCTGCGCCACCCGAGCGGGCCGAAAGATCCGGACGGGAGCGCAGACAGAAACAAAGCCCCCAGGGGTTGCGTTTCAGTGGGCTATGGTGTAATTGGCAACACTACGGTTTCTGGTACCGTCATTCTAGGTTCGAGTCCTGGTAGCCCAGCGCAAGACCGAAGTAACAAGCCCCCGTTGTGTAGCGGCCTAGCACGCTGCCCTCTCACGGCAGTAGCGCCGGTTCGAATCCGGTCGGGGGTACAGATCCTTCCCGCGAGAACATCTGGGTCGCACCCACGTTCTTGATGCAGGATCGCTAGGGCCCCCGTTGTGTAGCGGCCTAGCACGCTGCCCTCTCACGGCAGTAGCGCCGGTTCGAATCCGGTCGGGGGTACTTGTCACACCATGGGCTATGGTGTAATTGGCAACACTACGGTTTCTGGTACCGTCATTCTAGGTTCGAGTCCTGGTAGCCCAGCGCAAGTCAGCAGTAAACAAGCCCCCGTTGTGTAGCGGCCTAGCACGCTGCCCTCTCACGGCAGTAGCGCCGGTTCGAATCCGGTCGGGGGTACAACACGGCAGTACGGCAAGGCCCTTCACCTCGGTGGAGGGCCTTTTGCATGAGCTCATGTCCGCAACACGGGTGCGGGACCGGTGACTTGGGCCGCCACGACGCTGGAGCGGCCGGAGAGAGGATGAGGCGGAGGTGGGTCAGCCGCGGCGCAGTGCCTCGCTCAGCCTCGCTGCCGAGTCGATGATGGCCTGGGCGTGCATCCGGCCCGGGTGGCGGGTGAGCCGCTCGATCGGCCCGGAGACGGACACGGCGGCGACGACCCGGTTGGACGGCCCGCGGACCGGTGCCGAGACCGAGGCCACGCCCGGCTCCCGCTCGCCGATCGACTGGGCCCAGCCCCGCCGCCGTACGCCCGAGAGGGCCGTCGCCGTGAAACGGGCCCCCTGGAGACCCCGGTGCAGGCGCTCCGGCTCCTCCCAGGCCATCAGGATCTGAGCGGAGGAACCCGCCTTCATCGTGAGCGTGGAGCCGACCGGCACGGTGTCCCGCAGTCCGGACAGCCGTTCCGCCGCCGCCACACAGATCCGCATGTCTCCCTGCCGGCGGTAGAGCTGCGCGCTCTCGCCGGTGATGTCGCGCAGATGTGTGAGTACGGGTCCGGCCGTCGCCAGGAGGCGGTCCTCGCCGGCCGCGGCGGCGAGCTCCGCGAGCCGGGGGCCGAGAATGAAACGGCCCTGCATGTCCCTCGCCACCATCCGGTGGTGCTCGAGTGCCACGGCCAGTCGGTGTGCCGTGGGCCGTGCGAGCCCTGTCGCCGCGACCAGCCCGGCGAGGGTGGCCGGACCGGACTCCAGGGCGCTCAATACCAGAGCTGCCTTGTCGAGAACGCCGACGCCGCTAGAGTTGTCCATACGACGATACTCGCGTCTCACTCTGTGAAACGCAAGTTCAATTTTCCCCGGAAGTTGCGAACCTGTACAGGCGGCCGTACGACGGCCCGCAGCTGCCGCCCCGCCCGGGGGGTCAGGGCGGCGGCACACGGAATCTCTAGTTGGGCCGGCGACGACGCCGGCCGGAGGGAAAGCGATGGGTAGGACACTCGCGGAGAAGGTCTGGGACGACCACGTCGTCCGGCGCGCCGATGGCGAGCCCGACCTCCTCTTCATCGATCTGCACCTGCTGCACGAGGTGACCAGCCCGCAGGCGTTCGACGGCCTGCGTCAGGCCGGCCGCCCGGTGCGGCGGCTCGACCTCACCATCGCCACCGAGGACCACAACACCCCGACCCTCGACATCGACAAGCCGATCGCCGACCCGGTCTCGCGCGCCCAGCTGGAGACCCTGCGCAAGAACTGTGCGGACTTCGGCGTCCGGCTGCACCCGCTGGGAGACGTCGAGCAGGGTGTCGTGCACGTGGTCGGCCCTCAGCTCGGGCTGACCCAGCCCGGCACCACGGTCGTCTGCGGCGACTCGCACACCTCCACCCACGGCGCATTCGGAGCGCTGGCCTTCGGCATCGGCACCAGCCAGGTCGAGCACGTCCTGGCCACCCAGACGCTGCCGCTGGCCCGCCCCAGGACCATGGCGATCACCGTCGAGGGCGAACTCCCCGACAGCGTCACCGCCAAGGACCTCATCCTGGCCATCATCGCCCGGATCGGCACCGGCGGCGGCCAGGGCTACATCCTCGAATACCGCGGCCCCGCCATCGAGAAGCTCTCGATGGAGGCCCGGATGACCATCTGCAACATGTCGATCGAGGCCGGCGCCCGCGCGGGCATGATCGCCCCCGACGAGACCACCTTCGCCTACCTGCGGGGCCGTGACCACGCCCCCGAGGGTGAGGACTGGGACGCCGCGGTGGAGTACTGGAAGACGCTGCGCACCGACGACGACGCCGTCTTCGACGCCGAGGTCGTCATCGACGGCACCGCACTCGCGCCGTTCGTCACCTGGGGCACCAACCCCGGCCAGGGTGCCCCCCTGTCGGCGAACGTCCCCGACCCGGCCTCGTACGAGGACGCCTCGGAGCGCAACGCCGCCGAAAAGGCCCTGGAGTACATGGGATTGACCGCCGGGCAGCCGCTGCGTGAGATCGACGTGGACACCGTGTTCGTAGGCTCGTGCACCAACGGGCGCATCGAGGACCTGCGTAACGCGGCCTCGATCCTGGACGGCCGCAAAGTCGCCGACGGCGTACGGATGCTGGTCGTCCCGGGCTCCGTGCGGGTCGCCCTGCAGGCCGTCGAGGAGGGCCTGGACAAGGTCTTCACCGCCGCAGGGGCCGAATGGCGGCACGCCGGCTGCTCGATGTGCCTCGGCATGAACCCCGACCAGCTGGCCCCCGGTGAGCGCTCCGCCTCCACCTCGAACCGGAACTTCGAGGGCAGGCAGGGCAAGGGCGGTCGCACCCACCTGGTCTCCCCGCAGGTCGCCGCCGCCACCGCCGTGCTGGGCCATCTGGCCTCGCCCGCCGATCTGTCCGACGTCCGTACGCCCGCCGGAGTCTGAGAAGTCATGGAAGCATTCACCGCACACACCGGCCGGGCCGTCCCGCTGCGCCGCAGCAATGTCGACACCGACCAGATCATCCCCGCGCACTGGCTGAAGAAGGTCACCCGCGACGGCTTCGAGGACGGGCTCTTCGAGGCCTGGCGCAAGGACGAGAACTTCGTCCTCAACCGCCCCGAGCGCAAGGGGGCCTCGGTGCTGGTCGCCGGTCCCGACTTCGGCACGGGCTCCTCGCGTGAGCACGCCGTCTGGGCCCTGCAGAACTTCGGCTTCAAGACGGTCATCTCCTCCCGCTTCGCCGACATCTTCCGTGGCAACTCCCTGAAGAACGGTCTGTTGACCGTCGTTCTCGACCAGGAGGTCGTCGACCGGCTCTGGGAGCTGACCGAGGCCGACCCCACGGCCGAGATCACCGTCGACCTGGAGACGCGGCAGGTCCTCGGCGACGGCATCACCGCCGACTTCGAGCTCGACGAGAACGCCCGCTGGCGTCTGCTGAACGGGCTCGACGACATCAGCCTCACTCTTCAGAACGAAGCGGACATTGCGGCTTACGAGGCGGCAAGGCCGTCCCACAAACCGCGCACGATTGACGCCTGAGCAGCGCTTTTCCCGAACTGCGCCCCCTGCCTCCCGGCAGGGGGCGCAGTCGCTTGTTGAGACCCCCTCGGGCGACAACTCGCCCCAGATGGCACAATCGGTGCATGGAACGCGACAGCCAACTCGAGCTCTATGGCCAAGTCGCCGACCGATTGAAGGAAGCGCACTCAAAGGTGCGCGCACTGCAAGTCCCGGAGGGCGTACGGATGGCGCTGTCCCGGAAGCTGATGGTCGTCACGGCCGCGGCTAAGCACGATCTCCCAGGCGCGGCAAGGCGTCTGGACCGGTTGATGAAGGACCTCGATGAGGGCCGATTCCCCGAAGGTGACTGACTCTGCGGAGAGCGCAGCGGTCGACTTCGTTGCGGCACTAGGGTGATTAGCCCGTTTCGTGTTTGATTTGCGGTATATATCTGCCTAACGTGCGAAAAAGCCTGAACAGTTTCGTTCTGGCAATGTCTCCGAAGGGGAAGACGTGAACAAGGCGCAGCTCGTAGAAGCGATTGCCGACAAGGTCGGCGGCCGCCAGCAGGCCGCAGACGCCGTCGACGTGGTACTCGACGCGATCGTCCGTGCGGTCGTCGCGGGGGACCGGGTCTCGGTCACCGGCTTCGGCTCGTTCGAGAAGGTCGACCGTCCCGCCAGGTACGCCCGCAACCCGCAGACGGGCGAGCGCGTGCGGGTCAAGAAGACCTCCGTGCCCCGCTTCCGTGCGGGACAGGGGTTCAAGGACCTGGTGAGCGGCTCCAAGAAGCTCCCCAAGAACGACGTGGCCGTGAAGAAGGCGCCCAAGGGCAGCCTCTCGGGCGGTTCTTCCACCCGTACGACGGCGAAGGCCGCGGCGAAGAAGGCCACCGCCAAGAAGGCCACCGCCGCCGCCAGGAAGACCACCACGGCGGCCGCGAAGAAGACGGCGCCGGCCAGGAAGGCCACGACCGCCAAGAAGGCCACCACCCCGGCCAAGAAGACCGCCACCACGGCGGCCGCGAAGAAGGCGACCCCCGCGAAGAAGACGACGGCGACGAAGAAGACCGCCGCCGCGAAGACGGCGCCCGCCAAGAAGACCACGGCGAAGAAGGCGCCCGCGAAGAAGACCACGGCGCGCACGACCACAGCCAAGAAGGTCACCGCACGCAAGAAGTGAGACCGAGCGCCGCTCGTTCCTCATACGCGCCGGGCCGGGCTCCCCGAGGGGAGCCCGGCCCGCGGGCTGTTCAAGGGCTGTTCAGAGAGTCTGCAGCGTCACCAGGGTGATCCGCAGCGAGGCACCCTCGCCCTCCGTCTCGATCCGCACCCGCTGCCCCGGACGCAGCAGCCGCAGCCCTCCCGCGTCGAACGCGGGTGCGTCGAAGTCCACCGGGGTGCCGTCGTCGAGCAGCACGCTGCCGGTGCGGGTCTCGGAGTCGTACGTGAACGAGGTCGCCTGCATGCGCGGCAGCCTATCGGTCCGCGGCGGGCGTCACAGGGGACGTCAGCTCCGAGGTGAACCGCCCCACCCCCAGGACGAGGGCCGCGCCGAGATCGCCTTCCGTGTCCACGTCCCTGCGGACGGAATCGAGACCGGACAGGGTGACCTCCACCGCCCCCGAGGCCAGATGCCGTGCCCGCGACGCCCCGCCGAAGGCCGGGCGCAATTCCACGCCGGGTGACGCGGAAAGAAAAGTGGTGCCGATTCCCTGCGTATCACTGACGAATGCGCGGGGAAATGCGGCGGCGAATTCGAGCACCCGCGCCAATGCGTCGGGACGCAGGGCGGGCAGATCCGCGTTGAGCGCGGCCACCGCCACGTCCCCGTGCCGGGCGCGCGCCGACCGCGCACCGTGCTCCAGCGCCGCGTTGAGCCCGGCCGCCGGGGCGTCGGACACGGTGCGCGCGCCGAGTGCGGTCAGCGCCGCCCCGGCCACCGGGTCGTCCGTGACGACCACCACATCCCCCACCACCCGGCAGGACAGCGCAGCCGCCACGGTGTCCTGCGCGAAAGCCAGTGCGAGGCGCGGACGCAGATCTCCGCCCACCGTCCTGCCGAGCCTGCTCTTGGCCCGTGCGAGCGGTTTCAGCGGGACGACCAGTGACCAGAGGCCGGTCGGGTCGGTGTTCGTGGCGATCTCCCCCTCCGTACGCATCGGTCCATATTCTCGCCTGCCGGTACGACAACCCGGAGGTCCGCCCCCACGGGTGAGGCGTACGGTGTTCTCCACACAGCAGGGGCCCGGGGCAGGACAGCTGCCACGAGCCCGCGCAACAGCTCATTTCCTAGAGGAAGGCGTCCGAGTGCCCCGCCGCAGAATCGGCTTCTGGTACCGCCTGGCGGCGGTCATCGCAAAACCGCCCCTGGTGGTTCTGTTCAAGCGGGACTGGCGGGGAATGGAACACATTCCGGCCGATGGCGGATTCATCACCGCGGTCAATCACAACTCTTATCTGGACCCGCTGTCGTACGGGCATTTCCAGTACAACACCGGACGCGTGCCGCGGCTCCTCGCCAAGGCCGGACTGTTCAGGACGCCTTTCGTCGGCATGATCCTGCGCGGCACCGGGCAGATCCCCGTCTACCGCGAGACGACCAACGCACTCGACGCCTTCCGGGCAGCCGTCGACGCCATCGAGCGCGGCGAATGCGTCGCCTTCTACCCGGAAGGCACGCTCACCCGTGACCCCGACATGTGGCCGATGGCCGGCAAGACCGGGGCCGCCCGTGTCGCGCTGATGACCAGGGCGCCGGTGATCCCCGTCGCCCAGTGGGGCGCCAACCTGGCGATGCCGCCCTACGCCAAGGAGAACAAGCTCCGGCTGTTCCCCCGCAAGACCCTGCGGGTGCAGGCCGGTCCGCCGGTCGACCTCTCCCCGTTCTACGGCCTGGAACCGACCCCCGACGTCCTGCGCCGGGCGACCGAGACCATCATGGCCGCGGTCACCGCCCAGCTGGAGGACGTGCGCGGCGAGAAGGCCCCCGCCGAGCTCTACGATCACCGCAAGGCCCGTGCTGAACAGCGGCGCAAGGCAGAAGGCAAGGGAGAGGTAGCGACGTGACGCACCCCGTAAAGGCGGCCGTCTTCGGAACCGGCTCATGGGGTACGGCCTTCGCCGTGGTCCTCGCAGACGCCGGCTGCGAGGTCACCCTCTGGGGCCGCCGCGCCGAGGTCGCGGAGGTCATCAACACCACCCGCACCAACCCGGGCTATCTGCCGGGCGTCGAGCTGCCCGCCTCCGTCCGGGCCACGACCGATCCGGCCGAGGCGCTGCGCGGCGCCGACTTCGCCGTCCTCGTCGTGCCCTCGCAGACCCTGCGCGCCAACCTCGCCGACTGGGCGCGCCACCTGGAGCCCGACACCGTGCTCGTCTCCATGATGAAGGGCGTCGAACTCGGCACCGCCAAGCGGATGAGTGAGGTCATCCAGGACGTCACCGAGGTCACCCCGGACCGGATCGCCGTCATCACCGGCCCCAACCTCGCCAGGGAGATCGCCGATCGCCGCCCCGCCGCGGCCGTCGTCGCCTGCTCCGACGAGGACGTCGCCCGGCGCCTCCAGGCGGCCTGCCACACCCCCTACTTCCGGCCGTACACCAACACCGACGTGGTCGGCTGCGAGCTCGGCGGCGCCGTGAAGAACGTCATCGGCCTCGCCGTGGGCATCGCCGACGGCATGGGCCTCGGTGACAACGCCAAGGGCTCGCTCATCACCCGCGGCCTCGCCGAGACCACCCGGCTGGGACTCGCGATGGGCGCCGACCCGCTCACGTTCTCCGGACTGGCGGGACTCGGCGACCTGGTGGCCACCTGCTCCTCGCCGCTCTCACGCAACCACACCTTCGGCACCAACCTCGGGCGCGGGATGACGCTCCAGGAGACGGTCGCCGTCACGAGCCAGACCGCCGAGGGCGTCAAGTCCTGCGAGTCCGTGCTCGATCTGGCGCGCAGGTACGGCGTCGACATGCCGATCACCGAGACGGTCGTCGGCATCGTCCACGAGGGCAAGCCGCCGGTGGTCGCGCTCAAGGAGCTGATGTCGCGCAGCGCCAAGCCCGAGCGACGCTGACTCGAGCCCTACCAGCAGGTACGCTCATCGTGATATGAGCAGCCAGAACCTCCCCCAGAGCCCTGAGAGCCCCCTGAGCTCCGAGCCGGGCCGCAAGCCGCGTGTGGCCGTCGTGTTCGGCGGCCGGAGCTCCGAACACGGCATCTCCGTCGTCACGGCCGGTGCCATCATGAGCGCCATCGACCGGACGAAGTACGACGTCCTGCCGATCGGCATCACCAGGGACGGACGTTGGGCCCTCACGTCCGACGACCCGGCCCGCATGGCCATCACGGACCGGCAGGTGCCCGACGTGGACCAGCTGGCCGAGTCCGGGCAGGGGGCCGTGGCGCTCTCCGTCGACCCCGGCAACCGTGACGTCGTCGTGAGCGAACCGGGGTCGGTGCCCACGGTCCTGGGCGAGGTCGACGTCGTCTTCCCCATGCTGCACGGCCCCTACGGCGAGGACGGCACGCTCCAGGGGCTCCTGGAGCTCTCCGGTGTGCCCTACGTCGGCGCCGGTGTCCTGTCCTCGGCCGTCGGCCAGGACAAGGAGTACATGAAGCGGGTGTTCACCTCCTTCGGGCTGCCGGTCGGCCCGTACGAGGTCGTCCGCCCCCGGGAGTGGGAGTCGGACCGCCCCGCCGCCCGCAAGCGCATCATGGAGTTCGCCGCCGAACACGGCTGGCCGCTCTTCGTCAAGCCGGCCCGCGGCGGCTCCTCCATGGGCATCACCAAGGTCGACGACGCGGCAGGGCTCGACGAGGCGATCGAGGAGGCCCGTCGGCACGACCCCAAGTTCCTCGTGGAGTCCCTGCTGCGCGGCCGTGAGATCGAGTGCGGCGTGCTGGAGTTCGAGGACGGGCCGCGTGCCAGCGTGCCCGCGGAGATCCCGCCCGTGACCGCGCACGACTTCTACGACTTCGAGGCCAAGTACATCGACTCGGCGGCCGGTCTGGTCCCCGCACCGCTCACCGAGGAGCAGACCGCCGAGGTGCGGCGCCTCGCCGTCGAGGCCTTCGAGGCGGCCTCCTGCGAAGGTCTGGTACGCGCCGACTTCTTCCTCACCGAGGACGGCACGTTCGTCATCAACGAGATCAACACCATGCCCGGCTTCACTCCGATCTCCATGTTCCCCCGCATGTGGCAGGCGAGCGGCGTGGAGTACCCGGAGCTGGTGGACCGGCTGATCACGGCCGCGCTGAACCGCTCCACCGGCCTGCGCTGACCCCGGGGGCCGTCCCGCGCGGGACGGCCCTCACAGACTCTCGGGGACCGTCTTCCTCACGGGCTCGGCGAACGCGGACAACGGGGTGATGTCATGGGCGTACTCGGTACCGAGAGTGACCTCGACATACGCCTTGCGGTAGGTGGTCGTGAACCGCGGACCGGCGTCATCGGGCTGCTCCAGCAGCCAGTTGACGCCGTCCGCGTCGACGCCCTCGCGGGAAGTGTCCATCTTCGCGGGCCGGGGGACGCCGCAGCGCAGTACGATCGCCCCGTCCCCCCAGCCGGCGGTCAGGTCCGAGTCCGGTGAGGGATCGCTCCGTTCCAGACCGACGACGGTCTCCGGCAGCTCCTCGTGCAGCTTCTCGCAGTACCCGGCGGCCTCCGACGACGGCGTGGGAACCGTCACGGAGGGGCCGGCGGAACAGCCCGCCGCCGTCAGGACGAACAGGACGGCGGAGGGCACGAGAACGCGGGATCCGAAGGGCCGGCGGCGGGTGTGAGTCACCGGACCAGCGTAGACAGGGGTCAGAGGTGGACGACCGGGCAGGTCAGGGTTCGTGTGATGCCGTCCACCTGCTGGACCTTGGCGACCACCATCCGGCCGAGCGCGTCGACCGTGTCGGCCTGCGCGCGCACCACCACGTCGTAGGGGCCTGTGACGTCGTCTGCCTGGATCACTCCCGGGAGCTTTGCGATGGTCTCGGCGACAGTCGACGCCTTGCCCACCTCGGTCTGGATGAGGATGTACGCCTGTACCACGGAACCTCCAGGGCGGCCACGAGGATCATGTGGGGGAAAGGGACGCCACGTTATCGCGTCGCCCCGCGCCACGGGGAGACCTACGGGCCGGTCGGCGCCCACAGCGTGGCGTACGCGCCGCAGAAGTTGACGTATCCCTTGACGGTACCGACAGCAGTTGGGGCTCGCGACCGCAAGCCCACCGGTGCGCAGCAGCAGCCCGGACAGGCGTCCGGTGCGATAGATGAGAGGTGAGACTCGGTGAAGGGAACCGTGGGCGAGTTGGGGGAGTTCGGGCTCATCAGAGAGCTCACCTCCCGGCTCACCACCACTCCGGCGGTACGGCTGGGACCCGGCGACGACGCCGCGGTCGTGGCCGCTCCCGACCGCAGGGTCGTGGCCAGTACGGACATCCTGCTGGAAGGGCGGCACTTCCGCCGCGACTGGTCGACCGCGTACGACGTCGGCCGCAAGGCCGCCGCCCAGAACCTCGCCGACATCGCGGCCATGGGCGCCGTGCCCACGGCCCTGCTGCTCGGCCTCGTCGTGCCGGCCGATCTGCCGGTCACCTGGGCCGCCGAGCTGATGGACGGGCTGCGTGACGAATGCCAGGTCGCCGGTGCGGCCGTCGTCGGCGGTGACGTCGTCGGCGGCGACACCATCACCGTCGCGATCACCGCGCTCGGCGACCTGCGCAACCACGAGCCCGTCACCCGGTCCGGCGCCCGGCCCGGCGACGTCGTGGCCGTCACGGGATGGCTCGGCTGGTCCGCGGCCGGATTCGCCGTGCTCTCCCGGGGGTTCCGCTCACCGCGTGCCTTCGTCGAGGCGCACCGGCGTCCCGAACCGCCCTACCACGCGGGCCCCGCGGCGGCCGGGCTGGGTGCCACGGCCATGACCGACGTCAGCGACGGGCTCGTCGCCGACCTCGGGCACATCGCCGAGGCCAGCCAGGTCCGCATCGACCTGCGGTCGGGGCTCATCGACATCCCCTCGCAGATGTCGGACATCGGGCAGGCCGTCGGGATCGACCCCCTGCAATGGGTGCTCACCGGGGGAGAGGACCACGCGATCGTGGCGACGTTCCCGTCCGACGTGAAGCTCCCGGCACGCTGGAAGGTCATCGGAGAGGTCCTCAAACCGTCGGCGCTGCCCCAGGTCACCGTCGACGGGGCGCCCTGGACGAGCAAGGGCGGCTGGGACCACTTCGGATCCATCGAGGACGCTTAGGGCGTGCTGACGCTCAGGGCGTGCCGGGGAAGTCCCGCCTTCCGGGCGGACGGCGGCACGTCCGAAACACGTCCTAGTAGATTCCGGGGCATGACCGCACCTGCCCCGATACCGCCCCGTGTCCTCACCGTCGCCGGATCAGACTCCGGCGGCGGTGCGGGCATCCAGGCCGACCTGAAGACGATGCTGGCCCTCGGCACCCACGGGATGAGCGTGCTGACCGCGGTGACCGCCCAGAACTCGCTGGGCGTGCAGGGCGCCTGGGAACTGCCGGCCGACGCCGTACGGGCCCAGTACCGCAGCGTCGTCGACGACATCGGCGTACAGGCGGTGAAGACCGGCATGCTGTCCTCCGCCGCGCTCGTCGGCCTCGTCGCGGAACTCCTCGCGGGCACCGGCGCCCCCGTCGTCGTCGACCCCGTCGGGGTCTCCAAGCACGGGGACGCGCTGCTGGCCGCCGAGGCCCTCGACTCCGTACGCACGAAGCTCCTGCCCGTCGCCACGGTCGCCACCCCGAATCTCGACGAGGTGACCCAGCTCACCGGTCTCACCGTCACCGACGAACGGGGCATGCGCCTGGCCGCGGCGGAGATCCTCGCGTACGGACCGCGCTGGGTGGTGATCAAGGGCGGGCATCTGCCGGGCGAGGCCGTGGACCTGCTGACGGACGGCAGCGAGGAGCACTGGCTGCGCGCACCGAGGTATGACAACCGGCACACCCACGGCACGGGCTGCACCCTGGCCTCCGCCATCGCCTGCGGACTCGCACGAGGCCAGGACGTCCCGACGGCCGTGCGGGGCGCGAAGGAGTACGTCACCGGCGCGATCCGGGGCGGCTTCGCGCTGGGCGCCGGGATCGGCCCCGTGGATCACGGGTGGCTCACGCGCCCCGCGGACTGAGCACAGCAAAAAGCCGGTCCACCGAGGTGGACCGGCTTTTTGGGCAACCGGAAGGCTGCGCTACGACGGGGACGTCAGCGCGCGACCTTGCCGGCCTTGATGCACGAGGTGCAGACGTTGAGCCGCTTCGGCGTCCGACCGACCACTGCACGCACGCGCTGGATGTTGGGATTCCAGCGACGGGACGTACGGCGGTGCGAGTGCGAAATGCTGTTGCCGAAGCTCGGCCCCTTGCCGCAAACGTCGCAGTTGGCAGCCACGGGTCACTCCAAAGACTTCAGATGCACTTACAGTGAATTCCGGCACGCCTGAATCATTTTACTGAAGTGGCGGTACCGGGGGAATGTCCCGACTTTCGTCGGGCAACCGAAGCAGCATACAACGGCTGCGTCGGAGATACGAAACTACCATGGCTCCCCGGGCACTCCGTCCCGCACCTCCGCCCGGGCGGACCTGGCGACGAGGGCTACCCTGCGGTGCAGCCAGCCCCCCACGGCCGTCCCCAAGGAGGACCAACGGTGCCGCAACCCCCCGACGATCTTGACGCCGTCGCGGTGCGCACCTGGTGCTCACTGGCCCTGGACGCCCTGGGCAGGGAACGGGAGGCCATCGACGCCATCAACGTCTACCCCGTCGCCGACGGGGACACCGGCACCAACCTGTACCTCACCGTCGAGTCGGCGGCCGCCGCCGTCGAAGCGGTGTTCGCCGCCCATGAGACCGGCACCACCGTGCCCGCGCCCGCCGACGCCGTAGGGGCCATGGCGCACGGCGCGCTGATCGGCGCCCGGGGGAACTCCGGGACCATCCTGGCCCAGTTGCTGCGCGGCATGGCCTCGGTGCTGTCCGAGTCGGGTGACGCGCCTCACCTGCGGACCGCGCTGAAGGTGGCGGCCGCGGCGGCACGGCTGGCCGTCGCCCACCCGGTCGAGGGCACGGTGCTCACCGTGGCCACCGCCGCCGCCGACTCGGCGGCGGCCACGGACGGGAGCGCCGGCCTCACGGACGTGGCGGAGGCGGCGTACGAAGGGGCGCGCGCGGCCCTGGCCGCGACCCCCGGCCAGCTCGCCGTCCTCGGTCGCGCGGGTGTCGTGGACGCGGGCGGGCAGGGGCTGGTGACCGTGCTCGGCGCACTCCTGGAGGCGGTCGGCGGGCGGGCACGGGAGCACGCGGTCCTGCCCGCCGCCGACGTCCCGCCGGCGACCGGCGCCCTGACCCCGGCCGGTGACTGCCCGGACCCGGAAGGGGGGCCGGCCTTCGAGGTCATCTACCTGCTGGAGGCGTCCGACGACGCGGTCGCCCGGCTGCGGTCCCGGCTGGACGC
Source organism: Streptomyces sp. NPDC002793 (assembly GCF_040295485.1). Lineage (NCBI taxonomy): Bacteria > Bacillati > Actinomycetota > Actinomycetes > Kitasatosporales > Streptomycetaceae > Streptomyces > Streptomyces sp. NPDC002793. The sequence goes on from NZ_JBEOVL010000011.1 coordinate 73,716, forward strand.
CATGGGCGAATCACTCGTCGTGGTCGGCGGCGACGGCCTGTGGAACGTCCACGTCCACGTCGACGACGCGGGGGCGGCCGTGGAGGCCGGGGTCGAGGCAGGCCGGCCCTACCGGATCCGGATCACCCACTTCGCGGCCGACCGGGGCGCCGCCCACCGGGAGCCCGCCCAGCGCGCGGTCGTCGCGGTGGTACCCGGCGACGGGCTCGCCGGGCTCTGCGCGGAGGCCGGGGCGACCACCGTGCTGGCACGCCCCGGGGAACCCCCCGCCAGCGGCGAACTGGTCGACGCCATCCGGCGGGCCCACGCCCGCGAAGTGGTCCTTCTCCCCAACGACACCCAGCTGCGCCACACGGCCGCCGCGGCCGCGGAACAGGCCAGGAGCGAAGGCATCCGCGTCGCCCTGGTGCCCACCCGCGCCGCCGTCCAGGGCATCGCCGCGCTGGCCGTCCACGAACCCGGCCGCAGCTTCGACGAGGACGTCGTCGCGATGACCTCGGCGGCCGGAGCCACCCGGTACGCCGAACTGGCGGTAGCCGAACGGCAGTCGTGGACCATGGCGGGCATCTGCCAGGCCGGGGACATCCTCGGCCTGATCGACGGGGACGTCGCCGTCATCGGTACGGACGTTCCCGGCACGGCCCGCACGGTCCTGGACCGGATGCTGTCGGCCGGCGGCGAACTCGTCACCCTGGTCCTGGGGGAGGACGTGCCGGACGGCCTGGCCGACGAGCTGAGCGACCACGTCCGCGAGGGCTACCTGGCCGTCGACACGGTCGTCTACCGGGGCGGCCACCAGGCAGCGCCCCTGCTGATCGGTGTCGAATGACACGTCGCGCGGCGCCGCGCCCGGCGCCGTCTGTCAGTGGTGTGGTGTGCAATGGACCACGTGTCCGCGTTCGATGAACCCCTCAAGAAGCTGCTCGGCGGTGCCACCGCGAAGGTGATGGCCGAGCACCTCGACCTGCACACGGTCGGTGACCTGCTGCACCACTACCCCCGGCGCTACGAGGAGCGGGGCCGTCTCACGGCGCTCACCGAGCTGCCGCTGGACGAGCACGTGACGGTGGTCGCCCAGGTCGCCGACGCGCGGATCATGATGTTCAACAACGGCCGGGGCAAACGGCTGGAGGTCACCCTCACCGACGGGAGCGGCCGGCTCCAGCTGGTCTTCTTCGGCCACGGCGTCCACAAACCCCACAAGGAGCTCCTCCCCGGCCGACGGGCGATGTTCGCGGGCAAGGCCTCCGTCTTCAACCGGAAGATGCAGCTCGCCCATCCCACGTACCAACTCCTCGACGCGCACGACGAGGAGGAGGCGTCCGACGCCGTCGACGCCTTCGCCGGGCAGTTGCTGCCCATCTACCCGGCCTGCAAGCAGCTGGACTCCTGGCGGATCGCCAAGGCCGTGGACACGGTCCTGCCCAGCGCGCAGGACGCCGTCGACCCGCTGCCCGGGACGCTCCGGGAGGGACGCGGCTTCATCCCGCTGCCGGAGGCCCTGCTCAAGATCCACCGCCCGCACACCAAGGCGGACATCGCGGCCGCCCGGGAGCGGCTGAGGTGGGACGAGGCCTTCGTCCTCCAGGTCGCGCTGGCCCGCCGCCGCTACGCGGACACCCAGCTTCCGGCGGTGGCCCGCAGGTCCGTCCCCGGCGGACTGCTCGACGCCTTCGACGCCGAGCTGCCCTTCACACTCACCGAAGGCCAGCAGAAGGTGACCGCGGAGATCTTCGACGACCTGGCGACGGAACATCCGATGCACCGGCTGCTGCAGGGCGAGGTGGGGTCGGGAAAGACGATGGTCGCCCTGCGCGCGATGCTCACCGTCGTCGACGCGGGCGGCCAGGCCGCGATGCTCGCCCCCACCGAGGTGCTCGCCCAGCAGCACCACCGGTCCGTCACCGAGATGATGGGCGAGCTCGCGGAAGGCGGCATGCTCGGCGGCTCCGACCGGGGCACCAAAGTGGTGCTGCTCACCGGGTCGATGGGCGTCCCGGCCCGCCGTCAGGCACTGCTCGACCTGGTCACGGGCGAGGCCGGGATCGTCATCGGCACCCACGCGCTGATCGAGGACAAGGTCCAGTTCCACGACCTGGGCCTGGTCGTCGTCGACGAACAGCACCGCTTCGGCGTCGAACAGCGCGACGCGCTCCGCTCCAAGGGGAAGCAGCCGCCCCACCTGCTGGTGATGACGGCCACACCCATTCCCCGCACGGTCGCGATGACCGTCTTCGGCGACCTGGAGACCTCCGTCCTGGACCAGCTCCCCGCCGGCCGCTCACCCATCGCCACCCATGTCGTCCCCGCCAAGGACAAGCCGCACTTCCTCAGCCGCGCCTGGGAACGCGTCCGCGAGGAGGTGGAGAACGGCCACCAGGCGTACGTGGTCTGCCCCCGCATCGGGGACGACGACGAGGCCCCGGAGAAGAAGAAGGGGAAGAAGCAGGCCGCCCCCGCGGACGACGCCGAGAAGCGGCCGCCGCTCGCCGTCCTGGAGATCGCCGAACAGCTCCGCAAGGGCCCGCTCACCGGCCTCCGGACCGAGGTGCTGCACGGCAGGATGCACCCCGACGACAAGGACGACGTCATGCGCCGGTTCGCCGCCGGTCAGGTCGACGTCCTGGTCGCCACCACCGTCATCGAGGTCGGGGTGAACGTCCCCAACGCCACCGCGATGGTGATCATGGACGCGGACCGCTTCGGCGTCTCCCAGCTGCACCAGCTCAGAGGCCGCGTGGGGCGTGGTTCGGCCCCCGGCCTCTGCCTGCTGGTCAGCGAGTCCCACGAGGCGAGCCCCGCCAGGGCCAGGCTCGCCGCGGTCGCCGCCACCCTCGACGGCTTCGAGCTCTCCCGGATCGACCTCGAACAGCGCCGCGAGGGCGATGTCCTCGGCCAGGCCCAGTCCGGGGTCCGCTCCTCGCTCCGGGTGCTCAGCGTCATCGACGACGAGGAGGTCATCGCGGCGGCACGCGAGGAGGCCGTCCGTGTCGTCGCGGAGGATCCCGGGCTGGAGAGCCTGCCGGAGCTGCGCATCGCGCTGGACGCCCTGCTCGACAAGGACCGGGAGGAGTACCTCGACAAGGGGTGACGGGGCGGATTCCCGGCGACGCCATATCGTGGGGAGCACGGCGCACGTCCCGTCCTGTGCGTCGCCCGCGACCCGAGGAACGAATAGCCCATGACCCGCGTGATCGCCGGCTCGGCCGGCGGACGCCGCCTGGCCGTCCCGCCCGGAACCGGTACCCGCCCCACCTCCGACCGTGCGCGCGAGGCCCTCTTCTCCACGTGGCAGGCGCTTCTGGGCACGCTCGACGACATCCGTGTCGCCGATCTGTACGCGGGCTCCGGAGCGGTGGGCCTGGAGGCGCTCTCGCGCGGAGCGGCCCACGCGCTGCTCGTGGAGGCCGACGCCAAGGCCGCGCGCACCATCCGCGACAACATCCGCACCCTCGGTCTGCCCGGGGCCGAACTCCGTGCGGGCAGAGCGGAGCAGATCGCGGCGGGACCGGCGCCCTCCGCACCGTACGACGTGGTCTTCCTCGATCCGCCGTACGCCGTCACGGACGACGATCTTCGGGAGATCCTCCTCACACTCCGTGCTCAGGGGTGGCTCACGGGCGACGCTCTCGTCACGGTGGAACGGAGCACCAGAGGCGGGGAATTCAGCTGGCCCGACGGATTCGAGCCACAGCGGGCGCGTCGCTACGGCGAGGCCACGTTTTGGTACGGTCGCGCCGCCTCTACGTGCGAAGACGCACGATGACCGCACCGGAGAGCGAGGGAATCACGTTGCGCCGCGCCGTCTGTCCGGGGTCGTTCGACCCCATCACCAACGGACATCTCGACATCATCGGTCGAGCCTCGAAGCTGTACGACGTCGTGCACGTCGCCGTGATGATCAACCAGTCCAAGAAGGGCCTGTTCACCGTCGACGAGCGGATCGAGATGATCCGCGAGGTCACGGCGGACTTCGGCAACGTGGAGGTCGAGTCCTTCCACGGCCTGCTGGTCGACTTCTGCAAGCAGCGCGACATCCCCGCGATCGTGAAGGGGCTGCGGGCGGTCAGCGACTTCGACTACGAGCTGCAGATGGCCCAGATGAACAACGGCCTCTCGGGGGTCGAGACACTCTTCGTGCCGACCAACCCGACCTACAGCTTCCTGTCGTCCTCACTGGTCAAGGAGGTCGCCACCTGGGGCGGCGACGTGGCGCACCTGCTGCCGCCGACGGTCCACGAGGCCCTGGCGGAGCGTCTCCGCCGGCAGTGATGTGCTGACGGCCCGTCACCAGGTGTCGGACGGGAGGCGACTGGCCTTACAGTCGTCCCGTCCGTCTCCAACAGCAGCAGAGAGTGGCGAGCACACGGTGGACGTGCAGAAGAAGCTCGACGAGATCGTCGAAACGGTCGGTAACGCCCGCTCCATGCCCATGTCGGCGTCCTGCGTGGTCAACCGTTCCGAACTGCTCGCGATGCTCGAGGAGGTACGCGAGGCCCTGCCCGGCTCGCTCGCCCACGCCGAGGAACTCATCGGCGGCCGTGAGCAGCTCGTCGCGCAGGCCAGGCAGGAGGCCGAGCGGATCATCGAGTCCGCCCGTGCGGAACGCGCCTCGCTGATCTCCGGCACCGAGATCGCCCAGCGCTCCCAGGCCGAGGCGGACCGGATCCTGTCCGAGGCCCGCCGGGAGGCCGACGAGGTCCGGGGCGAGGCCGACGAGTACGTCGACAGCAAGCTCGCCAACTTCGAGGTCGTCCTCACCAAGACCATCGGCTCCGTCGACCGCGGCCGGGAGAAGCTCCTGGGCCGGGGCCGGGGAGTCGACGAGCAGGGCTACGAGGACCCCGACTTCGCCGAGGCGCCGGAGCGCAGCGCCGACCCCGAGACGCTCCGCCGGCGTGCCGACGACTACGTGGACGCCAAGTTCGGCGCCTTCGAGGCCGTGCTCGCCAAGACCCTGGAGGCCGTGGGCCGGGGCCGTCAGAAGCTGCACGGCCGGGTCGCCACCGACGACCTCGGCGCACACATGGCCGCCCAGGACGCCGCCGGCGGCGGGCAGCGCACCAGCGACGAGGACCACTGGGCCGGCCTGGCCGAGCTCTCCACCCCCGAGCCGCTGCGGAGCCCTCAGCAGCCCTCCTACGCCGAGCCCGCGCAGCCGGACTACGCACCGGTCGCCGACTACCAGGCACCCGCGCAGGGCGGTTTCCCGGCCCAGGCCCAGCCCGAGCCGCAGTACGCGCAGACGTACGGCTACCAGGACCCGCAGCAGCCCCAGGCGGGCTACGGCTACCAGCAGCAGCCCGACCCGTACGCCGGCTACCAGCAGCAGACGTACGACCCGAACCAGCAGCAGGAGTACGGCTGGCCGCAGCAGGCCCAGGCTCCCGCGCAGCAGGCCGAGGGCACGCTGGACGAGACCAGCCTCTTCGACACGAGCATGATCGACCTGGAGCAGCTGCGCCGCTACGAACAGGGCCGCTGACCGGAGCGGTCCCCACCGGATTGGGAGCTGGGCGGTACGTCCAGTATCCTGGCTCTTCGGTCGCGTGTATGTCCGCGATCCCGGCTGCCCTCATTCCTTCCGGACAGGGGCGGCCCACCCGAAGCCGCACCACGCACATGATTCTCGAAAGCAGGAAAAGCCCTGAACGGCCACCTCGACCACCGAAACCCCCTCGTGTTCGATACGCGCGAGTTGGGTCGGCGTCCCGGTGCCATGAAGCGGCTTACCCGCTCGGTGGAAGCCCCTGGTGCACCTGTCCTCGGTATCGACGGGGTCATCGGTGTGCCGGAGAAGGCGCCCGTCGAGCTGGACCTCCGCCTCGAATCCGTCATGGATGGGGTGCTCGTCACAGGCACCGCCCGTGCGACTGCCGAGGGGGAGTGCGTAAGGTGTCTGGAGCCGCTGGCCATCGAGGTCGAAGCGGACTTCCAGGAAATGTTCTCGTACCCTGACGCCGATGACCGGAACCGCAGCAGGACCGCGGACCCGGTCGACGACGCCGAGGACGACGAGGACAGGCTCTTCCTCGAGGACGACTCGTTCGACCTCGAGCCTGTGCTGCGTGACGCGGTGGTGCTCGCACTGCCGCTGCAGCCGGTGTGCAAGGAGACCTGTGCCGGTCTGTGTTCCGAATGCGGAATCAGGCTGGACGAGAATCCGGACCACCACCACGATGCCGTCGACATCCGTTGGGCGGCACTGCAAGGACTCGCCGACACCGTTCAGGACGGCGAGAAGGACAACATGGGCGGCGCCGAACCGGGCGTCGACGAGAAGCAGGAGAAGTAGCCGTGGCTGTTCCGAAGCGGAAGATGTCGCGCAGCAACACGCGCCACCGCCGGTCGCAGTGGAAGGCTGCGGTCCCCACCCTGGTTTCGTGCGAGCGTTGCCAGGAGCCGAAGCTCCAGCACATTGCGTGCCCGAGCTGCGGCACCTACAACAAGCGCCAGGTCCTCGAGGTCTGAGCGGCTGGTGAGAGGCCCGATGTCTGAGTTGTCCAGCGCCAAGAAGCAGGCAGACAACGTCAACACAGCCTCGTCCCACACGCTTCTGGAAGGGCGGCTCGGGTATCACCTCGAGTCCGCCCTTCTGGTGCGTGCGCTGACCCACCGTTCGTACGCATACGAGAACGGCGGTCTGCCCACCAACGAGCGGCTCGAATTCCTCGGGGATTCGGTGCTCGGCCTGGTGGTCACGGACACGCTGTACCGCACCCACCCCGACCTGCCCGAAGGCCAGCTGGCCAAGTTGCGGGCCGCGGTGGTCAACTCGCGTGCACTTGCGGAAGTGGGCCGCGGCCTCGAACTCGGCTCCTTCATCCGGCTCGGCCGTGGTGAAGAGGGAACGGGTGGCCGGGACAAGGCTTCCATCCTCGCCGACACCCTTGAAGCGGTGCTCGGCGCCGTCTATCTCGACCAGGGCCTCAGTGCGGCCTCGGAGCTGGTCCACCGGCTCTTCGACCCGCTGATCGACAGGTCCTCCAACCTCGGAGCCGGCCTGGACTGGAAGACCAGTCTCCAGGAGCTCACCGCGAGCGAGAGCCTCGGAGTCCCCGAGTACCTCGTCACGGAGACCGGCCCCGATCACGAGAAGACCTTTACTGCTGCTGCTCGCGTCGGTGGTGTCTCGTACGGCACCGGCACCGGCCGTAGCAAGAAGGAAGCGGAGCAGCAGGCGGCGGAGTCCGCCTGGCGCGAGATCAGCGCCGCCGCGGAAGCACGGGAGGCCGCGGGAACGTCCGTGGCCGACGGAGGGGTCGCCGACGTCCCTGCCGACCCGTCGCCGCACTCGGACGCGGCTCCGGCCTGACCGATCCGGAAACCCCTCGGTGCCTCCACGGCACCGAGGGGTTTCCGCTGTCCCGCCCACGTCCGCTGCCCCGCCGTGTTCGCTCGTCCCGTCACATCCGTTGTCATGTCACGCCCCCCGTAGGAGTGCCCGCCGTGCCCGAACTGCCCGAGGTCGAAGTCGTGCGGCGGGGTCTTGAGCGCTGGACGGCCGGTCGCACCGTCGAGGACGTCGAGGTCCTGCATCCGCGCGCGGTCCGCCGGCACCTCGCGGGCGGCGGCGACTTCGCGGCCCGGCTCCGTGGCCTGCGCTTCGGCACGGCGATGCGCCGCGGCAAGTACCTCTGGGTCCCCCTCGACGAGGCGGAGTCCTCACTCCTGGGCCACCTCGGCATGAGCGGTCAGCTGCTCGTGCAGCCCGAGGCCGCCCCCGACGAGAAGCACCTCCGGATCAGGATCCGCTTCGACGACGCGCTCGGCACCGAGCTGCGCTTCGTCGACCAGCGCACCTTCGGTGGGCTGTCGCTGCACGAGAACACCCCCGAGGGCCTGCCCGACGTCATCGCGCACATCGCGCGCGACCCCCTCGACCCGGCCTTCGACGACACCGCCTTCCACCTGGCGCTTCGCCTGCGCCGCACCACGGTCAAGCGCGCCCTGCTCGACCAGTCCCTGATCAGCGGCGTCGGGAACATCTACGCCGACGAGGCGCTCTGGCGCAGCCGACTGCACTACGAGCGGCCGACCGCCACCCTGACCCGCCCGAGGACGGCGGAGCTGCTCGGCCATGTCCGGGACGTGATGCGGGAGGCCCTCGCCCAGGGCGGCACCAGCTTCGACAGCCTGTACGTCAATGTGAACGGGGAGTCCGGTTACTTCGACAGGTCGCTCGACGCGTACGGGCGTGAGGACGAGCCCTGCCACCGCTGCGGTACGCCGATGCGCCGCAGGCCGTGGATGAACCGCTCCAGCTACTTCTGCCCGCGCTGCCAGCGTCCGCCGCGCGTCTCCTGAGACTCCCCGTCAGGCTTCGCGCGCCGCGTCGTACCGGCTCCGGGCCTCGGCGACCTCGGGCATCCGCTCCTCCACGAGCTGGATCAGGTCCATCAGCCGGCCCGCGACCTCACGGCCGAGCGCGGTCAGCTCGTAGTCGACGCGCGGCGGATTGGTCAGCCGGGCCTCCCGGTGAACCAGGCCGTCGCGCTCCAGCGCGTGCAGTGTCTGGGAGAGCATCTTCTCGCTGACACCGTCGACCCGGCGGCGCAGTTCGTTGAAGCGGGCGCCGCTCTCGTACAGCGCGCCGAGGGTCAGGCCGCCCCAGCGGCCGGTGACGTGTTCCAGGGTGCCGCGCGAGGGGCACTTCCGCGAGAAGACGTCGAAGGCCGAGCAGTAGCCGTCCGGCAGGGACCCTGTTTCCGTCTCACCCATGCTTGACAGCTTACGCCTGTGCAGCGCTCACTCCGGGTGAGCGCTGCACAGGCGTAAGTGAGGTACCGCTGACTTCTCAGAAGCCGAAGTCCTGCGTCCACCAGGGGCCGCCGGATCCGAGGTGGACTCCGATGCCGAGCGTCTTGAAATCGCAGTTGAGGATGTTCGCGCGGTGGCCGTCGCTGTTCATCCAGGCGTCCATCACGGCCTGGGCGTCGGCCTGTCCGCGGGCGATGTTCTCGCCGCCCAGGCCCTGCACCCCGGCCGCGGCGGCGCGGTCCCACGGGGTCGCCCCGTCGGGGTCGGTGTGCCCGAAGAAGTCGCGGGCGGCCATGTCCTCGCTGAAGTCCTGGGCGAGCGCGGTCAGCGACGCGCTGGTGGTGACCGGGCTGCAGCCGGCCTTCGCCCGCTCCTGGTTGACCAGGGTGAGCACGGCGGCCTGAGCGCTGGGGGCGGACGGGCTCTCCGGGGCCTTCTGGCTCGGTGTGGCCGACGAGGGCTTCGCATCGTCCGGGGTCTTGGCCGCCGGGCCGGACGACGCGCTCCTCTCCGGCGCCGGGGCAGGAGCCTTCGTACGCTTCGGCGCCTTCGTCGCCTGCTTCGAGGCGGTCGCGGACGGCTTCGCGCTCGCCTTCTCGCTCGGGGAGGCGGAGGGGGACTTCGAGGGTGCGGCGGAACGGCCGGTACCCCGGTCGGCCCCGGCGGACGCGGAGGCAGAGGTGCGGCCGGTCGGCTCGGCGGACGAGTCGCCCTGGGTCAGGAGGTCGGGGGCTCCACCCGCGTGGACCTGGTCCGTGGCTCCGCCACCGCTGACGCTGTAGCTGTCGCCGCCGGGCAACAGGCCGGAGGCGACAGCCACCGCTCCGACGGCCACAGCCGCTGACACGCCGAGAAGCCCGGCGCGCACGGGTATGCCGGCCCGCTTCTTCCTGCGGGAACCCCGAGGCCCGTCCTCCGGGTGCGCCGCGTGCTGCTCAGCGGCGGGGGCCGCGCCTGCGCGTCGATGCCGTCCCATGCGCTGTGCCTTCCTCGTGCTCCGGGCGTCTTTCCGACGTCACCGTATTCAAGATCAAACTCACCCGTTCGAGTGAGGCTATTGCGATGGGGACCTTACGCCATGGCTGATTGGGGTGGCGTGCTCCTTGTGCAATTGGACCGTTAGCGTTCGGGCATGAACGAAGATGCACGACTCGTCGTATGGGTACGCGGACGGGTACAGCAAGTAGGGTTCCGCTGGTTCACCAGGGCGCATGCCTTGGAGATCGGAAACATCACCGGCTTCGCCCTCAATCTCGACGACGGGCGGGTGCAAGTGGTCGCCGAGGGGCCGCGTGAGAATTGCCACCGCCTGCTCGACTGGCTCGGATCGGCCGACACGCCCGGTCGCGTGGACGGCGTCACTGAGATCTGGGACACGCCTCGGGGAGGGTATGAGGGATTCGTGATCCGCTGACGGCGGGGAGGGAAAGCGGAGCGGATCCGTGGGGGTGAGTGAGGCGCGGCGAGCGGTTACCAGGAGTGCGGGGGAGAGCCCGCACCCGAAATGACCTGCGGAAGAAGCCGGCGCACGGGCATGGTTGCCAAGAAGCCCGTGCCGTGCCAGGCTGCGGGATTGACGAAGATCCCCACGCACCTCGGGACCCGCAGGAGAGTCGCGCCGCATGATCCGCAGGCCGCGCACCCCCGGGACACCCGGCCTCGTGGCCTGTGATCGTGTTGACCGTCAAACTTTTTGGTGAGACGCTGAAAACCCCGCGCACCTTAGCTGTTCGGCAGAGCTGGTGACAGCAGAACAGCAGTGGATACAGAGCACTGTCGAGCACCGCGGGTGCGATTCCCTCACGACCCACACCGCATCGGTCGGTCACTCAGTGTGGAGGACCTTTCATCATGGCAAAGGCGCTTCTCGGTTACGTCGGCGGTTCCGATCCGCGACTCCTCGCCGAGATGCGACGGCTTCAGAAGCGCGTCCAGGACCTGGAATCCGAGCTCGTACGGATCCAGGACGAGAACGACGCGCTCAACGCCGCCGCTCAGCACCAGGAGTCGCTGCTCGACAGCATCGACATCGACGTACCCCAGGCGGAGCCCGCGCTGACCTGACCCCAAGGCCCTGCCGGGGCCGGTCGGGCCGGACGCCAGCCGCTCGGGATCAACCACCGAAGTCTTCGTCACGGATCGTCGTCCGGAACACTGCGGGTTGCTTGCGATCCGGTCCGTTCGCGATCCGTTGCGTAAGACTGTGTTCGGATGACTGCACGGCAGCACCGTGCAGGATTTACCAGGGACGCTCCGGCGTCCCTTCTTTCTTTCCCCCTGAACCGCCCCTGACAGCCCCCCGGCCTATCGCTCTTCGCTTACCGTCTGATGTGCCCTGCACCTTCATCAGCGAAACCGAGAGTGAAAGGTAGAGTCCGGCGGCGTGCACCTCAAGGCCCTGACCCTCCGTGGTTTCAAATCGTTCGCCTCCGCCACGACCCTGCGGTTCGAACCGGGGATCACTTGCGTCGTCGGTCCCAACGGTTCGGGCAAATCCAATGTGGTGGACGCGCTTTCCTGGGTCATGGGCGAGCAGGGGGCCAAATCCCTGCGCGGCGGCAAGATGGAGGACGTGATCTTCGCCGGCACCACGGGAAGGCCACCGCTCGGCCGTGCGGAAGTGTCGCTAACCATCGACAATTCCGATGGCGCGCTCCCCATCGAGTACGCCGAAGTGACGATCACCCGGATCATGTTCCGCAACGGCGGCAGTGAATACCAGATCAATGGCGACACCTGTCGGCTGCTCGACATCCAGGAACTCCTCTCGGACTCCGGTATCGGCCGCGAGATGCACGTGATCGTCGGCCAGGGCCGGCTGGACTCGGTCCTGCACGCCGACCCCATGGGGCGCCGCGCCTTCATCGAAGAGGCAGCGGGTGTGCTCAAGCACCGTAAGCGCAAGGAAAAGGCGCTACGGAAACTGGAGGCGATGGGCGCCAACCTCGCCCGGGTCCAGGACCTCACCGACGAGCTGCGGCGCCAGCTCAAACCGCTGGGGCGGCAGGCCGCCGTGGCACGTCGCGCCGCTGTGATCCAGGCCGACCTGCGGGACGCCAGGCTGCGGCTCCTCGCCGACGACCTGGTGCGGCTGCGGGAGGCGCTGCGAGGTGAGATCGCCGACGAGGCCGCCCTCAAGCGGCGCAGGGAGGGGGCGGAGGCCGAGCTCAAGGCGGCACTATCCCGCGAGGCGGATCTGGAGGACGAGGTACGCCGGCTGGCGCCACGACTGCAGCGGGCCCAGCAGACCTGGTACGAACTCTCGCAACTGGCCGAGCGCGTGCGCGGCACGATCTCGCTCGCCGACGCCCGGGTGAAGAGCGCGACCGCCACGCCGGACGAGGAGCGGCGCGGGCGGGACCCCGAGGACATGGAGCGTGAGGCCGCCCGGATCCGCGAGCAGGAGGCCGAGCTGGCGGCGGCGCTCGAAGCGGCGGAACACGCCCTGGAGGACACCACCGCACACCGGGCCGACCTGGAGCGGGACTTGGCCTCCGAGGAGCGCAGGCTCCGGGACGCGGCCCGGACCATCGCGGACCGGCGCGAAGGACTCGCCCGGCTGCACGGGCAGGTCAACGCCGCGCGCGGCCGGGCGGGTTCGGCACAGGCCGAGATCGACCGGCTGGCCGCTTCGCGGGACGAGGCGCGGGACCGGGCGGTCACGGCCCAGGAGGAGTACGAGCAGCTCAGGGCCGAGGTCGAAGGCCTGGACGCGGGCGAGGCGGAGCTCACGGAGCAGTACGAGGCCGCGGCGCAGGAGCTCGCCGGGGCGGAGGCGGCTCTGAGCGCGGCGCGCGAGGCGGTCACCGCGGCGGAGCGCAGCCGCGCGGCCGTGTCCGCCCGGCACGAAGCACTGTCCCTGGGGTTGCGGCGCAAGGACGGCACCGGGGTGCTGCTCGGCGCGGGGGACCGGCTCTCCGGGCTGCTCGGACCGGTCGCGGAGCTGATCACGGTGGCCCCGGGGCACGAGGTGGCGGTGGCCGCCGCACTGGGTGTGGCCGCCGACGCCGTCGCGGTGACCGACCCGACCACCGCGGCGGACGCCATCCGTCTGCTGCGTAAGCGGGACGCGGGACGCGCGGCGCTGGTACCAGGTGGGACACGGGCCGGACAGGTCCCCGCGCAGGGCCAGGCCGCCGGACAGCTGCCTGAGCCCGTCGGTGCCGGTCAGCTCCCGGCGCAGGTGTCCGAGGCGGACCACAGCCTGACGGCGGTCACGGCCACCGGTGGCTCCGGCGCGGGTCCCGCCCCCACCGGAGAGTGCGCCGCGCCCCCGGTCGCCGCCCTGCTGCGGGGGCCGGCCGAACTGCTGACGGCCGTACGGCGGCTGGTGCGCGACATGGTCGTCGTGGGCACCCTGGAGGACGCCGAGGCGCTGGTCGCAGCCCACCCCGGGCTGACCGCCGTCACCGCCGAGGGCGATGTGCTGGGCACCCACTTCGCGCACGGCGGGTCCGCCGGTGCGCCCAGCCTGCTGGAGGTCCAGGCATCCGTGGACGAGGCCGCCGCCGAACTGGCCGAGCTGGCCGTCCGCTGCGAGGCACTCGGCTCCGCCCAGCGGGCCGCTGCCGCCGGGCGCGCCGAGTGCGCCGCCCGGGTGGAGGAGCTGGGGGAGCGCCGCCGGGCCGGCGAGCGGGAGAGGTCCGGGGTGGCGCAGCAGCTCGGCCGGCTGGCCGGGCAGGCCCGCGGCGCGGCTGGGGAGGCCGAGCGGACGACCGCCTCCGCAGCCCGGGCGCAGGAGGCGCTGGAGCGGGCCACCGAGGAGGCCGAGGAACTGGCGGAACGGCTGCTGGTCGCCGAGGAGACCCCGGTCGAGGAAGAGCCGGACACCTCCGTACGGGACAGGCTCGCCGCCGACGGCGCCAACGCGCGCCAGACCGAGATGGAGGCCCGCCTCCAGGCCCGTACCCATGAGGAACGGGTCAAGGCGCTCGCCGGGCGGGCCGACGCCCTCGACCGGGGGGCCCGCGCCGAGCGCGAGGCGCGCACCCGCGCCGAGCAGCGCCGCGCCCGGCTGCGTCACGAGGCGGCTGTGGCCGCGGCCGTGGCGTCCGGCGCCCGGCAGCTGCTCGCCCACGTAGAGGTCTCGGTCGTACGGGCGGAGGACGAACGGACCAGGGCCGAGGCCGCGAAGGCCGAGCGTGAGCGGGACCTGGCGGCCGAGCGAGGCCGGAGCCGTGACCTGAAGAGTGAGCTGGACCGGCTCACCGACTCGGTGCACCGGGGCGAGGTGCTCGGGGCGGAGAAGCGGCTGCGCATGGAGCAGGTGGAGGCCAAGGCCTTGGAGGAGTTCGGCGTCGAGCCGGCCGGTCTGGCCGCCGAGTACGGGCCGGAGCAGCTGGTGCCGCCGTCCCCCGCTGCCGAGGGGGAGGAGCTCCCGGCGGAACCGGAGCATCCGCGTAACCAGCCGAAGCCCTTCGTCAGGGCCGAGCAGGAGAAGCGGCTGAAGGCGGCCGAACGGGCCTATCAGCAACTCGGGAAGGTGAATCCGCTCGCCCTCGAGGAGTTCTCGGCCCTGGAGGAACGGCACAAGTTCCTCTCCGAGCAGCTCGAAGACCTGAAGAAGACCCGGGCCGACCTGATGCAGGTGATCAAGGAGGTCGACGTGCGGGTCGAGCAGGTCTTCACGGAGGCCTTCCGGGACACGGCGCGCGAGTTCGAGGGGGTGTTCTCCCGGCTCTTCCCGGGTGGTGAGGGCCGCCTCGTGCTCACCGACCCGGACAACATGCTGACGACCGGTCTCGACGTCGAGGCACGTCCGCCGGGGAAGAAGGTGAAGCGGCTCTCGCTGCTGTCCGGCGGTGAGAGATCCCTTACGGCCGTTGCCCTGCTGGTCTCCATCTTCAAGGCCCGGCCAAGTCCGTTCTATGTCATGGACGAGGTCGAGGCCGCGCTGGACGACACCAATCTGCAGCGCCTGATCCGGATCATGGTGGAGCTGCAGGAGAGCTCCCAGCTCATCGTGATCACGCACCAGAAGCGGACCATGGAGGTCGCCGACGCGCTCTACGGCGTGTCGATGCAGGGCGACGGGGTCTCGAAGGTGATCAGTCAGCGGCTTCGCTGAGCCCTCCTCCGCACCGGCTGACGGGCAGTCACACTCTCTTTACCTAATCTTCAACACTTCAACGCACCTTTTGGGTGTTCCTGGGTACTTGTGAGGGGCTTCCGGGATCGAGTCGCCATCTTGACTTCGAAACTTGAACGCATAACCTCGGCAATGTTGTTTTTACCTTCAAGTGGTGGTCAGTCGGAAGTTGTGCGCCACTAGGAGGGCTCACCCCCCCACACCTGACGTTGCGGCCAGGTACCAGGAGTTCATGTGACCAGCACAGCGCGCGGACCGGAGTCCGGAGCCCGGGAGGCCCATCCGGACCATCTCGGCCATGTCATCTTCATCACCGCAGCCGCAGCGATGGGCGGCTTCCTGTTCGGCTACGACAGCTCCGTGATCAACGGTGCGGTCGAGGCCATCCGGCACCGTTACGACATCGGGTCGGGGACCCTGGCCCAGGTCATCGCCATCGCCCTGATCGGCTGTGCCATCGGCGCGGCCACGGCGGGACGCATCGCGGACCGGATCGGCCGCATCCGCTGCATGCAGATCGCCGCCGTGCTCTTCACGATCAGCGCCGTCGGATCGGCGCTGCCGTTCGCCCTCTGGGACCTCGCCCTGTGGAGGGTCATCGGCGGCTTCGCGATCGGTATGGCATCGGTCATCGGCCCGGCCTACATCGCCGAGGTCTCACCGCCCGCCTACCGCGGCCGCCTCGGCTCCTTCCAGCAGGCCGCCATCGTCATCGGCATCGCCATCTCCCAGCTCGTCAACTACGGCATCCTGCAGCTCGCCGACGGTGACCAGCGCGGCAAGATCGGCGGCTTCGAGGCCTGGCAGTGGATGCTCGGAGTGATGGTCGTCCCGGCGATCCTGTACGGACTGCTGTCCTTCGCCATCCCCGAGTCGCCGCGCTTCCTGATCTCCGTCGGCAAGAAGGACCGGGCCCGGAAGATCCTCGAAGAGGTCGAGGGCAAGAGCGTCGACCTCGACGCGCGCGTGGACGAGATCGAGACGGCCATGCGCCGTGAGCACAAGTCGAAGTTCAGCGACCTGCTCGGGAGCCGCTTCGGCTTCCTGCCGATCGTCTGGGTCGGTATCGGCCTGTCGGTCTTCCAGCAGCTGGTCGGCATCAACGTGGCGTTCTACTACTCGTCGACCCTGTGGCAGTCCGTCGGGATCGACCCGTCCGGCTCGTTCTTCTACTCGTTCACCACGTCGATCATCAACATCATCGGCACCGTGATCGCCATGATCCTGGTGGACCGGGTCGGCCGGAGGCCGCTCGCGCTCATCGGATCCACCGGCATGGCCATCGCGCTGGCGTTCGAGGCGTGGGCCTTCTCCGCGGACCTGGTCGACGGCAAACTGCCCAACACCCAGGGCGTCGTGGCCCTGATCGCGGCCCATGTCTTCGTGCTCTTCTTCGCCCTGTCGTGGGGCGTCGTGGTCTGGGTCTTCCTCGGCGAGATGTTCCCCAACCGGATCCGCGCCGCCGCACTCGGAGTCGCCGCCTCGGCGCAGTGGATCGCCAACTGGGCGATCACCGCCAGCTTCCCGAGCCTGGCCGACTGGAACCTGTCGGCCACGTACATCATCTACACCTGCTTCGCCGTGCTCTCGATCCCCTTCGTGCTCAAGTTCGTGAAGGAGACCAAGGGCAAGGCGCTGGAGGAGATGGGCTGATCCCCGCTGCCCCTCTCCTCGACCCGCTGCCCCGGTCCGGCCCATGCCGGCCCGGGGCAGCGTTCCGCGCGGCCGGGCCTCCCGCCCGCCGGACGTCAGAACCCGGCCGGTCCGCCGCCCCGCCCGGCCGCCGGCCGCGGCAGCGCCGCGTACACACCCGCGGCGACCAGCATCGTGAGAGCCCAGCCCAGCCCGTGATGTCCGACCCAGGAAGCGGCGAGCGGCCCGGTGAACCACCCCACGTCGGTGCACAGCAGCCCCGCCACGAGTGCCGCCCCCCAGGCCGCCATGGCCTGTCGGCTGTATCCGGCGGTGTACCAGTAGCCGCTGCCGGGTGTGGTGTCCATGAGGGCCGCCGAGTCGTACGTACGGCCTCTCAGCAGATCCACGCCGAAGACCCCGATCCAGGCGGAGAAGGTCACGCCGAGCAGGGTGAGGAACGAGAGGAAGGTGTCGATGAAACTCGTCGCCACCAGCATCAGAAGGCCGCCCAGCAGCAGGCTGATCACCGCGTTCACCCCCACGGCCCAGGTGCGGGGCACCGCGAACCCGAGCGTCTGCGCCGTGAATCCGGCGGAGTACATCGACATCGCGTTGATCAGCACCATCCCGACGACGGCCGTCAGGAGGTACGGCACCGAGATCCACCGCGGGAGCAGCTCGCCGATGAACGCCACCGGGTCCTCCGCGACCGCCAGGTGCGGCGAGCTCACGGCCATCACCGCGCCCACCAGAACCATCGGCGTAGCCGTGACCAGTGCCCCGCCCACGGTCGCACCGACCATCGCCCGGCCGGACGCGGAGCGAGGCAGGTAGCGGGCGAAGTCCGGCGCCGAGGGGACCCAGCTGATGCCACCGGCGGCCAGGGCCCCGATCCCCGCGACCATCGATGCGGACGGACCCGGGGGCCGGTCCAGGACGGTGTGCCACGGGGCCGAACCGATCACGTGGACCAGGACGAGGAGACTGACGCCCCCGAAGAGCGAGGCGGAGACCCGGGAGCAGATCCGCAGGGCCCTGATACCGAGCCCGGACACCAGGAAGCTCGCCGCGACGAAGGCGGTCAGGGTCACCAGGGCCAGGGTGTGGGTGTCCCACACCCCGAACAACAGAGCGAGCACCGCCAGTGAGGCGTACGAACCGGTGACCGCGTTCACGGTCTCCCAGCCCCAGCGGGCCACCCACAGCAGCGCGCCGGGGAAGAGATTGCCGCGCTGTCCGAAAACCGCCCTGGACAGTGCCATGCCGGGCGCGCCACCCCGCTTGCCCGCGATCGACACGAGGCCGACCAGCCCGAACGAGAGCGTGGGGGCCGTGACCGCCACGACCAGCACCTGCCAGAAACCCAACCCGTTGAAGACGGTCAGCCCGGCGCCCACGGTCAGCAGCAGCACCGTCATGTTGGCCGTCGCCCAGGTGGGGAGAAGCGCGCGGACCCGGCCGGTGCGCTCCTCGTCGGGCACGGGATCCAAGCCGCGGTTCTCCACGGGCAGCAGCGTACCTTTACCCCCAAACGTGGCATACCGTCTCCACGCCCGGCGCCCCTGGTCCTACGGAACCGCGCCGGACCACGGTCGTGGCCGATACTGGACGCGTTATGGAAATCGTCATCCTTGCTGTAGTCATCGCCCTGGTCGCGGTCGGCCTGATCAGCGGGCTCGTGGTCAGCAGCCGCAAGAAGAAGCAGCTGCCGCCCTCGGCGCCGTCGAGCACGCCGACCATCACTCCTCCCGCCGAGCCCCGTGCCGGCGAGGAAGCCGAGACGCCGCGCGACGAAGCGCGGCGCCCCACCGAGGAGGTCGGTCTTCCCGGCGCCGGGACTCCCGTCGAGGAGACCCCGGTCGTCATCGAGCCGGAAGCCCCCGAGCTCGAAGTCCCCGAACCCACCGCCGGCCGACTGGTGCGGCTCCGTGCCCGGCTCGCCCGTTCGCAGAACTCCCTGGGCAAGGGGCTGCTGGCGCTCCTGTCCCGCGACAACCTCGACGAGGACACCTGGGAGGAGATCGAGGACACCCTCCTCACCGCCGACGTCGGCGTCGCTCCCACCCAGGAACTGGTGGAGCGGCTCCGTGAGCGGGTCCGCGTCCTCGGCACCCGTACGCCGGAGGAGCTGCGCACCCTGCTGCGCGAGGAGCTCGTCGCCCTGCTCGGCCCCGATCTCGACCGTGCGGTGAAGACGGAGGGCGGCGAAGCGACGCCCGGCGTCGTGATGGTCGTCGGGGTCAACGGCACGGGCAAGACGACCACGACGGGCAAGCTCGCCCGGGTGCTCGTCGCCGACGGCCGCAGCGTCGTGCTCGGTGCCGCGGACACCTTCCGTGCCGCCGCCGCCGACCAGCTCCAGACCTGGGGTGAGCGCGTGGGCGCCCGCACGGTGCGCGGTCCTGAGGGCGGCGACCCCGCGTCGATCGCCTTCGACGCGGTGAAGGAGGGCATCGCCGAGGGCGCCGACGTGGTGCTGATCGACACCGCGGGCCGCCTGCACACCAAGACCGGTCTGATGGACGAGCTCGGAAAGGTCAAGCGGGTCGTCGAGAAGCACGGTCCGCTCGACGAGATCCTCCTCGTCCTCGACGCCACCACCGGACAGAACGGCCTCGTCCAGGCGCGCGTCTTCGCCGAGGTGGTCGACATCACCGGCATCGTCCTCACCAAGCTGGACGGCACGGCCAAGGGCGGCATCGTCATCGCCGTCCAGCGTGAGCTGGGCGTCCCCGTGAAGCTCATCGGCCTCGGCGAGGGGCCGGACGACCTGGCGCCGTTCGAGCCGGGTGCCTTCGTCGACGCGCTGATCGGCGACTGACCCACGTACCCCGTGGACGCGTGAAGGGCGGTGGACCCGAGGAGGGGTTCACCGCCCTTCGGCGTTCAGCAGCGGTGGCATATGTAGGCGAGGGTGCCCAGCAGCAGCCGGGCCTGCGGGAGGTCGGCCGCCGTGTCCGGTGCCGGCGGACGCAGCCAGCGGACCGGTCCGAGGCCGGCGAGATCCGACGGGGGAGCGGTGACGTACGTGCCGGGGCCCAGGGCCCGCAGATCGAGATCCGCGTCGTCCCAGCCCATGCGGTAGAGCAGCCCGGGCAGGCCCGCCGCGGCCCCGGGGGCGACGAAGAACTGCGTACGCCCGGTCGGCGTCACCGCCACCGGGCCCAGCGGCAGCCCCATCCGCTCCATGCGCACCAGCGCACGCCGCCCCGCGGCCTCGGCCACATCGAGCACGTCGAAGGTCCGGCCGACCGGCAGCAGCATCGAGGCACCCGGCACCTCGGCCCAGGCCTCGGCGGCCATGCCGGGCGTGGCACCCGGTGGCACCTCGCGGGCGAAGTCCAGCGGATGCGCGCCGGGGGCCGCGCACGCGGAGTCGCCGCATGAGCAGACGCCCGCCGCGGCGCGCGCGCCCGGGGTCACAGCCCAGCCCCGGAGTCCTGTGTACTCGGCAACCTCGGTCGCCCCGGCCGAACGCCGCCGGCGCCGAGTGCCGGACCGCATCTCCCGGATGCCGCCGATCGTGAAGCCCATGCCCCCTCCAACGGGTCCGACTCACCGGTGGTTACGACCCGGAGTCCGCGCACCGCGGTCCGGCGGCGCACGGGGTGGTGTCGTAGGGGTGCGCGCTGTGCGCCCCTGAATGCCTCACTCCGCTCGCGGCCGATCACGGCCAGTCAAGTGAAGCGCGGACCGCGTCGAACGGGTTCATCCGAAGGGGTGGCGAATGGTGGCGATTCCGCAACGTCCCTCACAGGAGCGGTGATCGTAGGATTACCGTGGGTGCTCGAATCTGCAATTGCATCTGCAGTTGACTATGCCTCGGGCAATCCGCTCGCCTGTTCGATCATGGGCAACGCCCGTACGGGCAGCGCCGGGGCGCGGCATTCTGATAGAGGTTCGCGCGACAGGTTTCGGCGGGATGGGGGCGTTCCAGTGAGTGGCAGCGGCGCAGGCGAGGCGAATGCCGGGAAGCGCCCCAACGGGCAGTTGGGGTCGTGGTTCGTGCGCAGCGGCTGGTCGAAGGGTGAGCTCGCCCGCCAGGTGAACCGTCGGGCACGCCAGCTGGGTGCCCACCACATCAGCACCGACACCTCCCGGGTGCGCCGCTGGCTCGACGGTGAACAGCCCCGCGAACCGATCCCGCGCATCCTCTCCGAGCTCTTCTCCGAGCGCTTCGGCACCGTCGTCTCCGTCGAGGAACTCGGACTGCGCACCGCTCACCAGGCACCCTCGGTGTCGGGGGTCGACCTTCCCTGGGCGGGACCGCAGACCGTCGCGCTGCTCAGCGAGTTCTCCCGCAGCGACCTCATGCTGGCCCGGCGCGGATTCCTCGGCAGTTCCCTCGCCCTGGCCGCCGGCCCCACCCTCATCGAGCCGATGCAGCGCTGGCTGGTGCCCGCCGCCCGCCCGGGACAGCCGGAACAGGAGCTGCCCACGGCGGAGAACCGGCCCGCGCGGCTCTCGGGGCCCGAGCTGGACCTGCTGGAGTCCACCACGGCGATGTTCCGGCAGTGGGACGCCCAGTGCGGCGGCGGCCTGCGCCGCAAGGCCGTCGTCGGTCAGCTCCACGAGGTCACCGACCTGCTCCAGGAACCGCAGCCGGAGGCCACCGCCAGGCGTCTGTTCCGCTGCGCCGCCGAACTGGCCGAGCTCGCGGGCTGGATGAGCTACGACGTGGGTCTCCAGCCCACCGCCCAGAAGTACTTCGTGCTCGCGCTGCACGCCTCCAAGGAGGCCGGCGACAAGCCACTGGGTTCGTACATCCTCTCCAGCATGAGCCGCCAGATGATCCACCTCGGCCGGCCCGACGACGCACTCGAACTCATCCACCTCGCCCAGTACGGCAGCCGCGACTGCGCCACCGCGCGGACCCAGTCCATGCTGTATGCGATGGAGGCGCGCGCCTACGCCAACATGGGCCAGCCGAGCAAGTGCAAGCGAGCGGTCCGGATGGCGGAGGACACCTTCGCCGACGCCGCCTTCGACGACGAGCCGGAGCCCGACTGGATCCGGTTCTTCTCCGACGCCGAACTG
Organism: Streptomyces sp. NPDC002793; assembly: GCF_040295485.1. Classification (NCBI taxonomy): domain Bacteria; kingdom Bacillati; phylum Actinomycetota; class Actinomycetes; order Kitasatosporales; family Streptomycetaceae; genus Streptomyces; species Streptomyces sp. NPDC002793. Next base: position 95,236 of record NZ_JBEOVL010000011.1, read on the forward strand.
CACGGCGAGAACGCCCACTCCTACCGCGACCTGGCTTATGTCGCCGGCCGAAGCCCCACCTACGCCTCGCTTGCCGAGCCCGTCATGGCCCGTGCGGTCCAGCTCTTCGGCGAGGACGACGAGCACCACCGGTCCTACGCGCTCAATCTGATCGGCATGGCCACCGTGCATCTCCTCAAGCGCGAGCCGGAGGAGTCGACCGTCCTCGCCACCACCGCCCTCGCGGTCGCCAAGAAGGTCAGGTCGGAGCGCGTCAACACCAGGCTCCGCAAGACCGTCGACACCGCTGCCAGGAACTTCGGGGACGTCCCCGAAGTCGCCCGGCTCACCGACCTGCTCGCAGAGCAGCTCCCGGAGACCGCCGAAGCGGTCTGACCGGGCCCACCCGCCACCGGCCACGACGGCCGCCCCGAAGCATCCGACTCGGCTCCCCCATCGCCAGGTCAACGGGTCGCCGTCGTGGCCGGTTCACGTCTCCGGGCGTTCCCACCGCACCGTATGCGGTGCAGGCAGCATGGTAGGCAGCGAACCGGGTCGGACACCCCCGGTTCATCGGTACGTAACACGCGGAGCTCCTTCGTCACTGCGGTGAAACACCGTGCGGCATCCGTGGAAACCGCGCTGCGCGAATCTCATGGCGCATAACCGGCCCGCACCTTTTCACGTGGTCCCGCACCCCCGCACGTGGCCGCACCGACGACGAGGAGACGCCGATGCCCCCAGGCATCACGACGCTTGCCGCAGACGCCCCCGAGCTGTCTGCCGCCAACACAGGGTTCATGCTCATCTGCTCCGCGATGGTGATGCTCATGACCCCGGGCCTGGCCTTCTTCTACGGAGGCATGGTCCGCGTCAAGAGCACCCTGAACATGCTGATGATGAGCTTCATCAGCCTCGGGATCGTCACGGTCCTCTGGGTGCTCTACGGATTCAGCCTCGCCTTCGGCACCGACGTCGGCTCCGTCATCGGCTGGAGTTCCGACTTCGTCGGCCTCAGCGGGATCGGCGTCACCGAGCTCTGGGACGGCTACACCATCCCGGTATACGTCTTCGCCGTGTTCCAGCTGATGTTCGCCGTGCTCACCCCGGCCCTCATCAGCGGAGCCCTCGCCGACCGCGTCAAGTTCACCTCCTGGGCCCTGTTCATCACCCTGTGGGTCACCGTGGTCTACTTCCCGGTCGCGCACTGGGTCTGGGGCGCCGGCGGCTGGCTCTTCGAGATGGGCGTCATCGACTTCGCCGGTGGTACGGCCGTCCACATCAACGCGGGTGCCGCGGCCTTCGGCGTGATCCTCGTCATCGGCAAGCGGGTCGGCTTCAAGAAGGACCCGATGCGGCCGCACAGCCTGCCGCTCGTCATGCTCGGCGCCGCACTCCTGTGGTTCGGCTGGTTCGGTTTCAACGCCGGTTCGTGGCTCGGCAACGACGACGGTGTCGGTGCCGTCATGTTCGTCAACACACAGGTCGCCACGGGTGCGGCGGTCCTCGGCTGGCTCGCCTACGAGAAGATCCGCCACGGCTCCTTCACCACCCTGGGCGCCGCGTCGGGCGCCGTCGCGGGTCTCGTCGCGATCACCCCCGCAGGCGGAGCGGTCAGCCCGCTCGGCGCCATCGCGATCGGGATCATCTCCGGTGTCCTGTGCGCCATGGCCGTCGGCCTCAAGTACAAGTTCGGTTACGACGACTCCCTGGACGTCGTCGGCGTCCACCTCGTCGGCGGTATCCTCGGCTCCCTCCTCGTCGGATTCTTCGCCACCGGTGGCGTGCAGTCCGACGCCAAGGGCCTCTTCTACGGAGGCGGGCTCGACCAGCTCGGCAAGCAGGCCGTCGGTGTCTTCGCGGTCCTCGCCTACTCCCTGATCGTCTCCGGGCTCCTGGCCCTCGTCCTGGACAGGACGATCGGGATGCGGGTCAGCGAGGACGACGAGGTCTCCGGCATCGACCAGGTCGAGCACGCCGAGACGGCGTACGACTTCAGCGGCGCCGGCGGCGGCTCCGCCTCGCGCACCACGGCTCCGGCCCCCGGCACCCCGGCAGCCCCGACGAACAAGAAGGTGGACGCATGAAGCTCATCACCGCAGTCGTGAAGCCGCACCGGCTGGACGAGATCAAGGAGGCCCTCCAGGCCTTCGGCGTCCAGGGCCTCACGGTCACGGAGGCCAGCGGATACGGGCGTCAGCGCGGACACACCGAGGTCTACCGCGGCGCGGAGTACACCGTCGACCTCGTCCCGAAGATCCGCATCGAGGTCCTCGTCGAGGACGAGGACGCCGAACAGCTCATCGACGTGGTCGTCAAGGCGGCCCGGACCGGCAAGATCGGCGACGGCAAGGTCTGGAGCGTCCCGGTCGAGACCGCGATCCGCGTCCGGACCGGCGAACGCGGCCCGGACGCCCTCTGACCGACGGTCCCTGTGAACGGAAAGGCAGCTGGGTGACGAGCACCGAAGTGACCACCGAATCCGAGGACTCGGGACCCAGCGGCTACGCGGCGGCCCGACTGCGCCTCCTCCATGAGGAGACGCGGTCCGGGCCGCCGCGCCGTGCCGCGCTCGCCGGGCTCACCGACGACTGGCTCACCGGGCTGTTCACCGCCGCCGCCGAGCGGGCGGGCGTCCGCGGCGCCGCACTCGTCGCCGTCGGCGGATACGGGCGGGGCGAGCTCTCCCCGCGCAGCGACCTCGACCTCATGCTCCTGCACGACGGCACCGCCGACGCCGGAGCCGTCGCCGCCCTCGCCGACGGGATCTGGTACCCCGTCTGGGACCTCGGCCTCGCCCTCGACCACTCCGTGCGCACCCCCGGCGAAGCGAACAGAGCCGCGAGGGAGGACCTCAAGGTCCAGCTCGGACTGCTCGACGCGCGCCCCGTCGCAGGGGACCTCGGCCTCGTCTCCGGGCTGCGCACCGGGATCCTCGCCGACTGGCGCAACCAGGCCCCCAAACGCCTCCCGGCCCTCGACGAACTGTGCCGCGAGCGGGCCGAACGCATGGGCGAGCTCCAGTTCCTCCTCGAACCCGATCTCAAGGAGGCCCGCGGCGGCCTCCGGGACGTGACCGCGCTGCGCGCCGTCGCCGCTTCCTGGGTCGCCGACGCCCCCCGCGAAGGGCTGGCGGAAGCCCGCCGTACGCTCCTCGACGCCCGCGACGCCCTCCACCTCACCACCGGACGGGCCACCGACCGCCTCGCCCTGCAGGAACAGGACCAGGTCGCCACCGCCCTCGGCCTCCTCGACGCCGACGTCCTGCTGCGCCAGGTGTACGAGGCCGCCCGCACCGTCTCGTACGCCACCGACGTCACCTGGCGCGAGGTCAACCGTGTCCTGCGGGCCCGCTCCGTACGACCCCGGCTGCGTGCGATCCTCGGCGGCGCCAAGGCCGCGCCGGAACGGACCCCGCTCGCCGAGGGCGTCGTCGAGGCCGACGGCGAAGTGGTCCTCGCGCGCACCGCCCGCCCCGAACGGGACCCCGTGCTCACCCTCCGGGCCGCCGCCGCGGCGGCCGAGGCCGGGCTGCCGCTCTCCCGCCACCTCGTACGCCACCTGAGGACCGCGGCCCAGCCGCTGCCCGTGCCGTGGCCCGCCCAGGCCCGCGAGGAACTCGTCACCCTGCTCGGTGCCGGCGAAGCCACCGTCGGCGTCTGGGAGGCCCTGGAGGCGGAAGGCATCATCACCCGGCTGCTGCCCGACTGGGAACGGGTCCACTGCCGGCCCCAGCGCAACCCCGTCCACACCTGGACCGTCGACCGGCACCTCGTCGAGACAGCCGTACGCGCCTCCCACCTCACCCGCCGCGTCGGCCGGCCCGACCTCCTCCTGACCGCCGCCCTGCTCCACGACATCGGCAAGGGCTGGCCCGGGGACCACTCCGTCGCCGGCGAGGTCATCGCCCGCGACATGGCCACCCGCATCGGCTTCGACCAGCAGGACGTGGGCGTTGTCGCCACACTCGTACGCCACCATCTGCTGCTCGTCGACACCGCCACCCGGCGCGACCTCGACGACCCCGCGACCGTCCGCTCCGTCGCCACGGCCGTGGGCAGCGCCTCCACGCTGGAACTGCTGCACGCGCTCACCGAGGCCGACGCGCTGGCCACCGGCCCCGCCGCCTGGAGCTCCTGGCGGGCCTCCCTCGTCACCGATCTGGTCGGACGCGTCGCCGCACTCCTGGCGGGCGAGGAACCCCCCGTGCCGGAGCCGCTGGGCCCGAGCGCCGAGCAGGAACGCCTCGCCGTCGAGGCCCTGCGGACCGGCGAGCCCGTCCTCTCCCTGCGCACGAGGTCCGAACCGGGCTCCGAGGACGGAGCACCCGAACCCGTGGGCGTCGAGCTCCTCATCGCGGTGCCCGACCGCCCCGGCGTCCTGCCCGCGGCGGCAGGGGTTCTCGCCCTGCACCGCCTCACCGTGCGCGCCGCCGACCTGCGCGCCGTCGAACTCCCCACCGAGATGGGCGAATCGGCGGATCTGCTGGTCCTCAGCTGGCGGGTGGCGGCCGAATACGGCTCCCTCCCGCAGGCAGCCCGGCTGCGGGCAGACCTCGTACGCGCCCTGGACGGTTCGCTGGACATCCGGGCCAGGCTCGCCGAACGCGAGGCGGCCTATCCACGACGGCGCGGGGTCAAGGCCCCGCCTCCCACGGTGACCGTCGCGGCGGCGGGCTCCCGCCTCGCCACGGTGCTCGAGGTCCGAGCCCAGGACGCCCCGGGGCTGCTGCACCGGATCGGCCGGGCCCTGGAGCAGAGCGAGGTGCGGGTGCGCAGCGCCCACGTCTCGACGCTGGGAGCCAACGCGGTGGATGCCTTCTACGTCACGGACGGCGCCGGTGAACCACTGCTCCCCGAACGCGCCGCTCAGGTCGCCGGGGAGGTCGAGAAGGAGCTCGGCTGACCTGCCGGCCCAGGCCCGTTCGTCACGAGAAACGGGCGAGGGCTTCGCGTTCTCCGGGGTCCGGATACCCTGGAGGGCGACTGACCTGCCCCGCCCCCGACCCTGAGGACCGACGAGCGCCGTGTTCGATACTCTCTCCGACCGCCTTAGCGCGACTTTCAAAAACCTCAGGGGCAAGGGCCGCTTGTCCGAGGCGGACATCGACGCCACGGCTCGCGAGATCCGTATCGCCCTGCTCGAGGCCGATGTCGCGCTCCCCGTCGTCCGTGCGTTCATCGCCAACGTCAAGGAGCGGGCGCGCGGTGTCGAGGTCTCCCAGGCACTGAACCCCGCTCAGCAAGTGGTCAAGATCGTCAACGAGGAGCTCGTCGGCATCCTCGGCGGCGAGACCCGGCGGCTCCGGTTCGCCAAGAACCCGCCCACCGTGATCATGCTCGCGGGTCTGCAGGGTGCCGGTAAGACCACCCTCGCCGGGAAGCTCGGTCTCTGGCTCAAGGCCCAGGGCCACTCCCCGCTGCTCGTCGCCTGTGACCTCCAGCGCCCCAACGCCGTGAACCAGCTGAGCGTCGTCGCCGACCGCGCCGGTGTCGCGGTCTACGCCCCGGAGCCGGGCAACGGCGTGGGCGACCCGGTCAAGGTCGCCGAGGACTCCATCGAGTTCGCCCGTTCCAAGGTCCACGACATCGTCATCGTCGACACCGCCGGCCGCCTCGGTATCGACGAGGAGCTGATGCGCCAGGCCGCGGACATCCGCGACGCCGTCAGCCCCGACGAGATCCTCTTCGTCGTCGACGCGATGATCGGCCAGGACGCGGTCAACACCGCCGAGGCCTTCCGCGACGGCGTCGGCTTCGACGGCGTGGTGCTCTCCAAGCTCGACGGCGACGCCCGCGGTGGTGCGGCCCTGTCGGTCGCCCATGTCACGGGCAAGCAGATCATGTTCGCGTCGAACGGTGAGAAGCTCGAGGACTTCGACGCCTTCCACCCCGACCGCATGGCCTCCCGCATCCTCGACATGGGTGACCTGCTCACCCTGATCGAGCAGGCGGAGAAGACGTTCAGCCAGGAAGAGGCCGCCAAAATGGCCTCCAAGCTGGCGTCGAGCAAGGGCAAGGACTTCACGCTCGACGACTTCCTGGCGCAGATGGAGCAGGTCAGGAAGATGGGCTCCATCTCCAAGCTGCTCGGGATGCTGCCCGGCATGGGGCAGATCAAGGACCAGATCAGCAACATCGACGAGCGCGACGTCGACCGCACGGCCGCCATCATCAAGTCGATGACCCCGAAGGAACGCGCCGAGCCGACGCTCATCAACGGCTCTCGCCGGGCCCGCATCGCCAAGGGTTCCGGTGTCGAGGTCTCCGCGGTGAAGAACCTCGTGGAGCGGTTCTTCGAGGCGCGCAAGATGATGTCGAAGATGGCCCAGGGAGGCGGCATGCCCGGGATGCCGGGGATGCCCGGCACGGGCGGCGGCGCCGGCCGTCAGAAGAAGCAGGTCAAGCAGGCCAAGGGCAAGCGCAAGAGCGGCAACCCGATGAAGCGCAAGGCCGAGGAGCAGGCCGAGGCCGCCCGCCGTGAGCAGGCGGCGCAGGGGGGCGCGTTCGGTCTGCCGGCCCAGGAGGACAAGAACTTCGAACTGCCGGACGAGTTCAAGAAGTTCATGGGCTGACCGGCCAGGAGCACGGACGGAGGGGCGCCCCGCACCGCGGGGCGCCCCTCCGCCTACGACACGCACACCAGATAGCGGAAGACGTTCGGCATCCACACCGTGCCGTCGGGCCGCAGGTGCGGATGCAGGGCCTCCGCGACCTCCTTCTCCACCTGGGAACGGTCCGTCGCCCGTATCGCCGTGTCGAACAGCCCGGTCGACAGCAGGCCGCGGACCGCGCTGTCCACGTCCGCGTACCCGAACGGGCAGGACACCCGGCCCGAGCCGTCCGGCCTGAGTCCGGCCCGCGCGGCGACCTCCTCCAGGTCGTCCCGCAGCGCCGGCCGCCAGCCGCTGCCGGAGCGCGGGGTGCGCGCCGACTCGGTGAGCCGGGCGGCGACCCGCAGCACCGGAGCCGTGGCACAGCGCTCCGGCGGTCCCCAGCCGGCCAGCACCACCGTGGCTCCCCGCACGGCCAGCGGGACGGCGGAGGCCAGCGCGGGCGCGAGTCCCTCGGAGTCACCTGCCGTGCAGCCGATCGGCTGGAAGGCGGTCAGCAGGTTGTACGGGGCCCCTCCGTCCGGGGCGGCCGCCTGCACGCTGTCGACGAGCCTCGCCCTCGGATCCGCACGTCCCGGGACCGCCTCCGGCCCCGGATCGGACGCGAGACGCTCGCGGGCCAGGGCGAGCCGTTCACGGTCGGTGTCGACGCCTGTGACGCGCGCCCCACGGGAGGCCGCGATCAACAGCGCGAGCCCGGAACCGCAGCCGAGGGAGAGCATCCGCGTACCGGCCCCGACTTCGAGGCGTTCGTACACCGCCTCGTAGAGCGGTGCCAGCATGCGCTCCTGGATCTCGGCCCAGTCACGGGCACGGGAACCGGCGTCCACCGGGGCGGACGCATCCGCGTACCTGTGGTGCCGGACGAGCGTAGGTGTCATGGAATGCGCCCCAATCCGCCGTGAGGTCGGTCGTGCCCGAGTGAGGTCCCCCATGTCCATGTGCTGTGTGTGCGCCCACAGCCCTCGTATGTCAGAGAACTCCGCATCGGCGGTTCCGTCCAGAGGCCGGACGGGGTGGGACGGCATCGCTCGCGTGCTCCGGTCGTGCGCCCCCGGGCGCGCCGACACCGGTGCGGGCGCCGGGAACAGCACGCCTGCCGCTCGCTTCCTCACAGTCTTACCCGACACGCGGGGCGCAGCACGTCGAGCGCCCCGGGCCGGGTCGCGACCGGTGCGCGGCCGTCGCTCCGTGCCGGGTAATGTCGCCCGTGGGGCACCCGTCCACACCGGTGCGTACGCGTTGCTACGTACCACCTTGGTGCGAGCTGTGAGACTTCTCCGCTGATCTGCGCACCCGCCCTCGTCCGGACGCATCAAGGGCAACTGACTGGTACGTGCAAATTATTTGGGATGCCCCGGAATAGGAACACCGGAGCACTCAGGCTCGTTGTCACGACGTGAGCACGACACCACCTGTACTTGCCGCAGAGCTGGCACAGGCGTGGGCCGACATTCAGCGGCACCACCCCGAGCTGCCCGATCTTGCCGCGCCAGAGTCCCTGATCGGAGAGTCCTCGTCCGCCTGTGGCGCCGAGCTCTCCTTCGAACGACTGCTCCATGAGGCAGTCCACGGCATCGCGGCCGCGAGGGGTGTCCGGGACACCTCCCGCGCCGGCCGCTACCACAACAGACGCTTCCTCGCGATCGCCGAGGAGCTGGGCCTCGACCATGCCGAGGAGCCCCACCCCAGCAGCGGATTCTCGCTGGTGACGCTGAATCCCGAGGCCAAACGCCGGTACCGCCCCACCACGGAACGGCTGCAGCGTGCGCTCAAGGCGCACACCGTCGCCACCGCGGCGGACACCAAGCGCTCGTTCCGCGGTCCCGCCGCGCGGCACGGCTCGTCCGGGGGAGGCGTGCGGGTCAAGGCCGTGTGCGACTGCGGGCGCAACGTCCGCGTCGTGCCCTCGGTGCTCGCCCAGGCCCCGATCGTCTGCGGCGGCTGCGGAAAGCCCTTCCGCATCCCGGAAGCGGCGGTCGCGGTGGGGTGACCCGACGGCGTGTGGCACAATGGCTAGCTGTACTCGACAGTCGCATAGGACCCCTCTCTCCTCCGGCTGACGCGTCCGTCGGGCACCCGAGTACCGCAACCCCACGTGGCATCTTTTGTGCCCACCCACGTCAGAGACCAGGAGACACCACTTCCGTGGCAGTCAAGATCAAGCTGAAGCGTCTGGGCAAGATCCGTTCGCCTCACTACCGCATCGTCGTCGCCGACTCCCGTACCCGCCGTGACGGCCGGGCCATCGAGGAGATCGGCCTGTACCACCCGGTGCAGAACCCCTCGCGCATCGAGGTCAACGCAGAGCGCGCGCAGTACTGGCTTTCCGTCGGCGCCCAGCCGACCGAGCCGGTCCTCGCGATCCTCAAGCTCACCGGTGACTGGCAGGCCCACAAGGGCCTCCCGGCCCCCGCGCCGCTGCTGCAGCCGGAGCCCAAGGCTGACAAGCGCGCCCTGTTCGAGGCCCTGACCGCGGACGGCGACGAGGCCAAGGGTGAGGCCATCACCCAGAAGGCCAAGAAGTCGGACAAGAAGGCGGACGAGGCGGCTGACGCTGCCGCGTCCACCGAGTCGACCGAGGCCTGAGCGTGCTCGAGGAGGCTCTTGAGCACCTCGTGAAGGGCATCGTCGACAACCCCGACGATGTGCAGGTCGCCTCGCGTGACCTGCGCCGTGGACGCGTGCTCGAGGTCCGGGTTCACCCCGAAGACCTCGGCAAGGTGATCGGCCGTAACGGCCGCACCGCGCGCGCCCTGCGTACCGTCGTGGGTGCCATCGGCGGCCGTGGAATCCGCGTCGACCTCGTCGATGTGGATCAGGTTCGCTAAGAGTTGAACACCGGCCGGGGCCGGGGAGGGCTTTCGAGCCGTCCCCGGCCTTTGTCGTCCGTACATGACCGCCTTCCCATGTGCCGGCCGGTCCACGAGATCATCAGGAGAAGTAGCGTGCAGTTGGTAGTTGCGCGGATCGGTCGCGCCCATGGCATCAAGGGCGAGGTCACCGTCGAGGTGCGCACCGACGAGCCCGAGCTCCGGCTCGGGCCCGGGGCCGTGCTGGCCACGGAGCCCGCCCAGGTGGGACCGCTGACGATCGAGACCGGCCGGGTGCACAGCGGCAGGCTGCTGCTGCGCTTCGATGGTGTGCGTGACCGTACGGGCGCCGAGGCGCTGCGCAACACCCTGTTGATCGCCGAGGTGGACCCGGCGGAACTCCCCGAGGACCCCGAGGAGTTCTACGACCACCAGCTGATGGACCTGGACGTCGTCCTCGCCGACGGCACGGAGATCGGCCGGATCACCGAGATCACGCACCTGCCGTCCCAGGACCTGTTCATCGTGGAGCGGCCGGACGGCAGTGAGGTGATGATCCCGTTCGTCGAGGAGATCGTCGCCGAGATCGACCTGGAGGAGCAGCGGGCCGTCATCACTCCGCCGCCGGGCCTGATCGACGAGAGCGAGGCCGTGATCGCCTCCACGCGTGACGACTCGACGCGTGACGACTCCACGCGTGACGACTCCACGCGTGACGAGGACGAGAGCGCCGCCGGCCAGGACGGCGACGCGGCACGTGACGGGAAGGGCGACGCCTGATGCGGCTGGACGTCGTCACGATCTTCCCCGAGTACCTGGAGCCCCTGAACGTCTCGCTCGTCGGCAAGGCGCGCGCCCGGGGCGGTCTCGACGTACACGTCCACGACCTGCGGGACTGGACCCACGACCGGCACAACACGGTGGACGACACCCCCTACGGCGGTGGCCCCGGCATGGTCATGAAGACCGAGCCCTGGGGCGAGGCGCTGGACGACGCGCTGGCCGGCGGGTACGAGGCAGGGGCACACTCCCCGGTCCTCGTGGTGCCCACCCCCAGCGGCAGGCCCTTCACCCAGGAGCTGGCCGTCGAGCTCTCCGGCCGACCGTGGCTGATCTTCACGCCCGCCCGCTACGAGGGCATCGACCGCCGGGTGATGGACGAGTACGCGACGCGCCTGCCGGTCATCGAGGTGTCCATCGGGGACTACGTCCTGGCGGGCGGGGAAGCCGCCGTCCTGGTGATCACCGAGGCCGTGGCCCGGCTGCTGCCCGGAGTGCTCGGCAACGCCGAGTCGCACCGTGACGACTCCTTCGCGCCCGGGGCCATGGCCGACCTGCTCGAGGGACCGGTCTACACGAAGCCCCCGGAGTGGCGTGGACGTGCGATCCCCGAGGTGCTGCTCAGCGGCCACCACGGCCGGATCGCGCGCTGGCGACGGGACGAGGCCTTCCGCCGCACCGCTCTCCACAGGCCCGATCTCATCGAGCGGTGCGAGGCGTCCGGCTTCGACAAGAAGGACCGCGAGATGCTCTCCATCCTCGGCTGGTCCCCGGCGCCCGACGGGCGATTTTGGCGCAGGCCCGAGGCCGTGGAAGAATAGGTCCGCTGTACGTCCGGCGTGCGCCCCTGCCACAGGGGGAAAGCCGCCCGCCCGATGTGACCAGCACCCGAATCTCACTCTTACCCTTCCCGTCGATGACCTGTGGCATCGGCGAAGAAAGCAGACAACATGACTTCGCTGCTCGATGGCGTCAACGCCGCCACCCTCCGCACCGACCTCCCGGCGTTCCGCCCCGGTGACACCGTCAACGTCCACGTGCGCGTGATCGAGGGCAACCGCTCCCGTATCCAGCAGTTCAAGGGCATCGTCATCCGCCGCCAGGGCTCGGGCGTCAGCGAGACCTTCACGGTCCGCAAGGTCTCCTTCAGCGTCGGCGTCGAGCGCACCTTCCCGGTGCACAGCCCGATCTTCGAGAAGATCGAGCTCGTCACCCGCGGTGACGTCCGTCGCGCCAAGCTGTACTTCCTCCGTGAGCTCCGCGGCAAGGCCGCGAAGATCAAGGAGAAGCGCGACCGCTGATTCACCTCCGGCGTCCACAGCGCGGCCGGATAGAATCCGGCTCCGATGGACACGGAAGCACAGCACACGGAGCGCGATCGCTCCTCCGGCCCCGCAGACGGGCCCGAGGAGGGGTCGCGCTTCACGCATGTCCCGGACCCGCAGGACACGGACCCGGACACGCTCGCGTCCACGTCCACTTCGACGGACTGGGGGCGCAGCGTCTTCCTGGGCATGCTCTGCACGGTCGCCCTGTTGCTGTTCAGCACCTTCGTGCTGCAGCCCTTCCTCATACCCAGCGGCTCGATGGAGCCCACGCTGCGGGTCGGGGACCGGGTCCTGGTCAACAAGCTGGCGTACCGTTTCGGCTCGGAGCCCCGGCGCGGCGACGTGGTGGTCTTCGACGGCACCGGATCCTTCGTGCAGGAGCCGGAGTCCGGGGGGAACCCCGTCGCCGCGCTGCTGCGCGACGCGGCAGCGTCCCTGGGGCTGGCCGAACCCGCCGGGACCGACTTCGTGAAGCGGGTGGTGGGCGTGGGGGGCGACCGTGTGGTCTGCTGCGACGAGCGGGGGAGGCTCGAGGTGAACGGCACTCCGGTGGACGAGGAGTACCTGCACCCCGGGGACCGGCCGTCCGGGGTCGCCTTCGACATAGTGGTGCCCGACGGCACCCTGTGGATGATGGGCGACCACCGCAGCAACTCGCGGGACTCCCGAGACCACCTGGGCCGGCCAGGGGGCGGCATGGTGCCCGTCGAGCGCGTGATCGGGCGCGTCGACTGGCTCGGCTGGCCGCTGGGCAGGCTCGGCTCCCTGGAGGGCACCGAGGCCTTCACCGGCATACGGCCGGCGGACGCGCACCATGGGTAACCGGGGGCGCAAGCGGGGAGAGCCGGACACCGGCCCGCCGCCGCCCACCGGGCCGAGGCCGGTCACGGGCCGCTCACTGCCCACGCGGGCGGAGCGCCGCAAGCTGGCCCGCAAGGTGAGACGCCGCAGGCGTCGGTCCGCGATCAAGGAGATACCCCTCCTCATCCTGGTGGCGCTGCTGATCGCGCTGGTGCTCAAGACCTTCCTCGTCCAGGCCTTCGTGATCCCGTCCGGGTCGATGGAACAGACCATCCGGATCGGTGACCGGGTGATGGTCGACAAGCTGACCCCCTGGTTCGGCTCCGAACCGCAGCGGGGCGACGTCGTCGTCTTCAAGGACCCGGGCGGCTGGCTGCAGCAGGAGAGCCCAGCCGCCGAGGACCCGCCCGCCGGGGTCAAACAGGTCAAGGAACTGCTGACCTTCATCGGGCTGCTCCCCTCCGAGGACGAGCAGGATCTGATCAAACGCGTGGTGGCGGTCGGCGGTGACACCGTGAAGTGCTGCGGCGCCGACGGCAGGATGACGGTCAACGGGGTGGCGCTCGACGAGCCGTACCTGAATCCCGGCGATGTGCCCTCCACCCTCACGTTCGAGGTGGAGGTTCCGGAGAACCGCATCTTCGTGATGGGTGACCACCGGTCGAATTCCGCGGACTCGCGCTTCCATCTCGACAAACCGGGGAAGGGTACGGTCTCGGAGGACGAGGTCGTGGGCCGGGCCGTGGTGATCGCCTGGCCGTTCGGGCACTGGCGCAAGCTGGAGGAGCGCGGAACGTACGATTCCGTCCCCGACGGCAGCGCCGGGGCGACGGCCGGGGCGTCCCCGTCGAATAGTGTGTCCTCCCAGGATCGCAACGGAATGGTCCTGCTCCCGACCCCTGCGGAACTCCCGCTCGTTATGGGAGTGGTGGGCCTGCGCCGGATCGGACGCGGGCGGTGGCACGGAGTGAGGAGTGGATGTGGGGGATTTGGCGGTCGGCGCACGATCCGGACACGACGAACCCGAGGACCGGCCTTCGAACAGCGGGGTCCCGGTGGACGCGGAGAGTGACGGCGAGTCCCCGGGCGATGGCAGCACGGCGGTGAAGAAGCCGCGTTCGTTCTGGAAGGAGCTGCCCCTTCTCATCGGTATCGCGCTCATTCTCGCGCTGCTGATCAAGACGTTCCTGGTGCAGGCGTTCTCGATTCCCTCGGACTCCATGCAGAACACGCTGCAGCGGGGGGACCGGGTGCTGGTCGACAAGCTGACCCCGTGGTTCGGCTCGGAGCCGGAGCGCGGAGAGGTCGTGGTCTTCCATGACCCGGGCGGCTGGCTGGAGGACACCGTCACGCCCGAGCCCAACGCGGTGCAGAAGTTCCTGAGCTTCATCGGACTGATGCCGTCCGCCGAGGAGAAGGACCTGATCAAGAGGGTCGTCGCCATCGGCGGTGACACCGTCGAGTGCAAGAAGAACGGACCGGTGACGGTCAACGGCAAGGCGCTGGAGGACAAGTCGTTCATCTTCGAGGGGAACAGCGCCTGCGACGACGAGCCGTTCGGCCCGATCCATGTGCCCGAGGGCCGGATCTGGGTGATGGGTGACCACCGGCAGAATTCGCTGGATTCCCGTTACCACCAGGAGCTGCCCGGACAGGGCACGGTGTCGGTGGACGAGGTGGTCGGGCGAGCCGTCGTCGTGGCCTGGCCCATCGACCGCTGGGCGACCCTCCCGGTGCCGAGCACGTTCGACCAGCCCGCGCTGAACGCGGCCGCCACGGCCGCCGTGCCCGGAGCACTGGGCGTAGCCGGGGCGCTGCCCCTCGTGTTCTGGCGCCGCCGCAGGCTGACCCGCGGGCATACCGCCGGGTAGGGTGCCCACTCGGATCAGCGATTGTCGATCTCCGATGGGGGAGCGCTGGGATGAGTGGACCAGGACGTCATGACGGCCGCGGCCGGCTCGGCAACACGTTGTCGAACCTGGCCGTGGCCGTCGGCTGTGTGCTCTTCCTCGGCGGGTTCGCCTGGGGAGCGGTGGTGTACAAGCCGTACACCGTGCCGACGGACTCGATGGCACCGACGGTGAACGCCGGCGACCGGGTCCTCGCCGAGCGGGTGGACGGCGGCGACGTGCGGCGCGGCGACGTGGTCGTCTTCACCGACTCGACGTGGGGCGACGTGCCCATGGTGAAGCGGGTCGTCGGTGTGGGCGGGGACAAGGTCGCCTGCTGCGACAAGGACGGGCGGCTCACCGTCAACGGCGAGCCGGTCGAAGAACCGTATCTGCGGGCGGAGGGCGCCTCTTCGCCCACCTCGGCGGACGGTGGGAGCCCGGCCTCTCCCCAGGACTTCACGGCCGACGTACCCGAGGGGCAGCTGTTCCTCCTCGGGGACGAGCGCAGCACCTCCCTGGACTCACGCGTCCACCTGGGGGACCCGGGGCAGGGATCGGTGCCCCGGAGTGCGGTCCAGGCCCGGGTGGACGCCGTGGCCTGGCCCATGGACGGGATGATCGGCCGGCCCCAGGCATTCGCGGCCATGCCCGGCGGAGTGTCGTCCGAAGGACCGTTGCCGTCACAGGCCGGTGCCCTCGTGGTGGGGGTGGTGCTCATCCTCGGCGGAGCGGCCTACGGCCCCCTCGCCGCGCGCTCCGCGCGGAGCGGTCGGCAGCAGAAGGTGTCCACCGATGCGCACTGAGAAGCGCGAAGTCGCTCGCGTGGTGCTCCTGGACCCGGACGACCGGATCCTGCTGCTGCACGGGTTCGAGCCCGAGGACCCGGACGAGAACTGGTGGTTCACCCCGGGCGGCGGTCTGGAGGGCGAGGAGAGCCGGGAGGAGGCGGCCCTGCGCGAACTCGCCGAGGAAACCGGGATCACGGACGTCTCCCTCGGTCAGCTTCTGTGGACAAGGATCTGCTCCTTCCCGTTCGACGGGCGGCGCTGGGACCAGGACGAGTGGTACTTCCTGGCCCGTACGTCGCAGACGGCCACCGACCAGAAGGGCCTCACAGAGCTGGAGCTGCGCAGTGTCGCCGGTCTGAGGTGGTGGACTTCCGCCGAACTTCTCGCCACGCGTGAGACGGTGTATCCGACCAGGCTCGCCGGGCTGCTGCGCACGCTGCTCGACGAGGGTCCCCCGCGTGTTCCGCTGGTTCTCGCCCCCGAAATCGTCTAATCGGCCAGGGGTGCGTGGGGCTGACGCACAATAGGGGGACGCACGGCTGAAGGGGAACATGCCATGAGTGCCGAGGACCTCGAGAAGTACGAGACCGAGATGGAGCTGAAGCTCTACCGGGAGTACCGCGATGTCGTCGGTCTGTTCAAATATGTGATCGAGACCGAACGGCGCTTCTACCTCACCAACGACTACGAGATGCAGGTGCACTCGGTTCAGGGTGAGGTCTTTTTCGAGGTATCCATGGCGGATGCGTGGGTCTGGGACATGTACAGGCCCGCCCGGTTCGTCAAGCAGGTTCGGGTATTGACGTTCAAGGACGTGAATATCGAGGAGCTCAACAAGAGTGATCTCGAACTCCCGGGCGGCTGATTCCGGACGCGCTTTCCGGTGTCCCGGTTCACTCGTCCGAGTGGCCGGGATATTCACATCGACCCGGTTGTCCACCAAGATCCAATAGATCGGGCGGGGCGCGTCACAGTCGGTGCCGGAGGTGGTGCCGACATGAACGCACGGGGGGCACTCGGGCGGTACGGCGAGGATCTGGCGGCACGGCTGCTGGCGGACGCCGGTATGACCGTGCTGGAGCGCAACTGGCGGTGTCGCGCGGGAGAGATCGACATCGTCGCCAGGGACGGCGACGCGGTGGTCGTCTGCGAGGTGAAGGCCCGCAGGGCGGGCTCCTTCGAGCATCCGATGCAGGCCGTCACACCGGCCAAGGCCGACCGGCTGCGCCGGCTCGCCGAGATCTGGCTCGACCGCCACGGTGGTCCCCCGCCGGGCGGGGTCCGGATCGATCTGGTCGGCGTGATCCTGCCCAGGCGTGGCGCACCGTTCGCCGAACACGTGCGGGGCGTGGCCTGATGGGGTTCGCGCGGGCGTGCTCGGTGGCCCTCGTCGGCGTAGAGGGTGTGGTGGTCGAGGTCCAGGCCGATCTGGAACCAGGCGTGGCGGCGTTCACCCTCGTCGGTCTGCCGGACAAGAGCCTGGTGGAGAGCCGGGACCGGGTCAGGGCCGCGGTCGTCAATTCCGGGGCTGAGTGGCCGCAGAAGAAGCTCACCGTGGGCCTGTCCCCGGCCTCCGTACCCAAGAGCGGGTCGGGTTTCGATCTCGCCGTCGCGTGTGCGGTGCTCGGAGCGGCGGAGCGGATCGACCCTGCCGCCATCGCCGATGTGGTGATGATCGGTGAGCTCGGCCTCGACGGCACGGTGCGCCCCGTGCGCGGGGTGCTGCCCGCGGTGCTCGCCGCTGCGGAGGCGGGGTACCAGCACGTCGTGGTCCCCGAACAGACCGCGGGGGAGGCCGCTCTCGTGCCGGGCGTCTCCGTCCTCGGCGTACGGAGCCTGCGCCAGCTGATCGCCGTCCTCGGCGACGAACCCGTGCCGGATGAGCCGTCCGCCGACCGGGGCCGCCCCGACACG
The DNA here is from genome assembly GCF_040295485.1 of Streptomyces sp. NPDC002793. Taxonomy (NCBI): domain Bacteria; kingdom Bacillati; phylum Actinomycetota; class Actinomycetes; order Kitasatosporales; family Streptomycetaceae; genus Streptomyces; species Streptomyces sp. NPDC002793. Next base: position 112,144 of record NZ_JBEOVL010000011.1, read on the forward strand.
ATGCTCGCCGGGCTGATGGTGCCGGGAGCGGGCCTCGGCACGGGGCTGGCACCGCTGTCGGCCGACGGCACGGCACACCGGCCCGATCTCGCCGACGTCGCCGGCCAGGGCCGGGCGCGCAAGGCCCTGGAGGTGGCGGCGGCGGGCGGACACCATCTGCTGCTCTCCGGGCCGCCGGGCGCGGGGAAGACCATGCTGGCCGAACGGCTCACGGCGATCATGCCGTCGCTCTCCCGGCAGGAATCCCTCGAAGTCACGGCGGTGCACTCGGTCGCGGGTATCCTCCCGCCGGGCGAGCCACTGATCAGCAGAGCGCCGTACTGCGCGCCGCACCACTCGGCGACGATGCAGTCACTCGTGGGCGGCGGGAACGGCCTGCCGAGGCCGGGAGCGGTGTCCCTGGCGCACCGGGGTGTGCTCTTCCTCGACGAGGCTCCGGAGTTCTCCGGGCGGGCCCTCGACGCGCTGCGCCAGCCCCTGGAGTCCGGGCACGTGGTGATCGCGCGCGCCGCCGGGGTCGTCCGGCTTCCGGCGCGCTTCCTGATGGTCCTCGCCGCGAACCCCTGTCCGTGCGGCAGGCACACCCTGACCGGGGCGGGCTGCGAATGCCCGCCCTCCGCGGTCCGCCGCTATCAGGCGCGGCTGTCGGGGCCGTTGCTCGACCGCGTGGACCTGCGAGTCGAGGTCGAACCGGTGGGCAGGGCCGACCTCATGGGGACCGGCGGCCGGGGGGAGTCCTCGGCCGAGGTCGCGGCCCGGGTGCGGGCGGCCAGGGCGCGGGCCGCGGAGCGGCTCGCCGGTACCCCCTGGACCACCAACAGCGAAGTGCCGGGCCACGAGCTGCGGACCAGGCTGGTCACGGCGCCCGGCGCCCTGATGGCGGCCGAGCGCGACATGGAGCGGGGCGCTCTCACGGCCCGCGGTCTCGACCGGGTCCTGCGTGTGGCCTGGACGGTGGCGGACCTGAGGGCCGTCGACCGGCCGGACGCCTCCGACGTCGCGGTGGCGCTGGAGCTGCGGACGGGCATCCAGCGGGGTGCTTCTCTGCGGGCGGGTGCCCGGTGAACACCCGGGCGGGTCACGGCGAGCCGGAGCGGCCGGCGTCGGCCCCCGGCTCGCACACACCGGAGCGGCTGGCGAGGGCGGCCCTCACCCGCGTGTTCGAGCCGGGGGACGAGCGCGGCGGCCGCTGGATCCGCGAGATCGGTCCCGTCGAGCTGATGCGGCGTCTCTCCGGTACGGACGGGGCGGCGCGGACGCTCAAGGGGATGACGGAGACCCGGCTCTCCGGCTACCGCCTGCGGGCATCGAGCGCCGATCCGGGGCAGGACCTGGCGGACGTGGCCGCGGTCGGCGGACGGTTCGTCTGCCCCGGTGACCAGGAGTGGCCGACTCAGCTCGACGACCTGGGCGACGCGCGGCCCATCGGGCTCTGGGTGCGCGGCCGGTCCGACCTGCGCCTCTGGGCGCTGCGCTCGGTGGCCCTGGTCGGCGCCAGGGCCTGCACACCCTACGGCGCGCACATGGCGGCGACGCTCGCCGCGGGGCTGGCCGAGCGGGGCTGGGTCGTGGTCTCCGGCGCTGCGTTCGGTGTGGACGGCGCGGCCCATCGCGGAGCGCTGGCCGCAGGCGGGGCGACCATGGCGGTACTGGCCTGCGGCGTGGACGTGGCCTACCCGCGGGGCCACGCCGAGCTGCTCGGGCGCATCGTGGAACAGGGCATGGTCATGGGCGAGCTGCCGCCCTCGGACCATCCGACGCGCAGCAGATTCATCCTGCGGAACAGGGTGATCGCGGCGCTCACGCGCGGCACCGTGGTGGTGGAGGCGGAGTACCGCAGTGGCTCACTGGTCACCGCGAGGAACGCCCTCCGGCTGGGCCGTTTCACGATGGGGGTGCCGGGGCCCGCCACCAGCGGGCTCTCGGCCGGAGTCCACGAACTCCTGCGAGGCGAGGGCGTCCTGGTCACCGACGCGGCGGACATCGCCGAACTGGTGGGGGAGATCGGTGAACTGGCTCCCGTCAGAAGCGGCCCGGTCCTGCCCAGGGACCAACTCGACGCCGTCTCCGGACGGGTGCTGGACGCGCTGCCGTGGACGGGTGTGGTGGACGGGCGCGACGTGGCCCGGAGGGCCGGGACGTCACCGGATGAAGCCCTCGGTCGTTTGTACGAACTGCACTCACTGGGGTTCGTCGAACGCGAGGCCGGTGGGTGGCGGTTGACGCCGGTACGGACACGCGATGAGGACGCGCGGCGAGGCGGTACTTGACCCGGAGCATTCGGGTGAAAAGGTGATCCCCGTGGCCGCGGCAGCGCCCGGTAAGGCGTGCGGGGCGGTGCGAATGGTGGCGATCCCTCACTGTCGGCCCCGCCGGCAAGCGGGGCGAAAGCGGGGGGTTCGGGCGTAATCGCACCCCTCGGTTCCCTGGTCGTGAGCACACCGCTACACATCAGTCACGCTACGCTCACAAGGAATCCGCCCCACAGACACGTCCCAGCACTTCACAGCAGAACGGCTCAAGGCACCACATGCCCCAGCACACCTCCGGGTCTGACCGCGCGGCAGTACCACCGGCTGCGCGTGGCACTGTGCGCCCTCCCGCCCCCTCCTCGCTCGACGAGTTGTGGCGTTCGTACAAGTCCACCGGTGACGAGAGGCTGCGTGAGCAGCTGATCCTGCACTACTCCCCCCTGGTGAAGTACGTCGCCGGCCGGGTCAGCGTGGGGCTGCCGTCCAATGTGGAGCAGGCGGACTTCGTCTCGTCCGGAGTCTTCGGACTGATCGACGCCATCGAGAAGTTCGACATCGAGCGGGCCATCAAGTTCGAGACCTACGCGATCACCCGGATCCGCGGCGCGATGATCGACGAACTCCGGGCGCTGGACTGGATCCCCCGGTCGGTGCGGCAGAAGGCGCGCAACGTCGAGCGTGCCTACGCCACCTTGGAGGCGCAGCTGAGGCGTACGCCTTCGGAGGCCGAGGTCGCCGGGGAGATGGGGGTCGCCATCGAGGAACTGCACGCTGTTTTCAGTCAGTTGTCGCTCGCCAACGTGGTGGCCCTGGAGGAGCTGCTGCACGTCGGCGGCGAGGGCGGCGACCGGCTGAGCCTGATGGACACCCTGGAGGACACCGCGGCCGACAATCCGGTCGAGGTCGCCGAGGACCGTGAGCTCAGACGGCTGCTCGCACGCGCCATCAACACCCTCCCGGAGCGGGAGAAGACCGTGGTCACGCTCTACTACTACGAAGGACTCACCCTCGCCGAGATCGGCAACGTCCTCGGGGTCACCGAGAGCAGGGTCAGCCAGATCCACACCAAGTCGGTGCTGCAGCTCCGGGCGAAGCTGGCCGACGCGGGACGCTGAAGGGGCAGCGGCTTCGGCCACCCGACCGCGTACGCGGACCTCCCTTCGAACTGTTGCCGCCGTAGAGTGGAGGCGTGCCCAGGATTCGAGCGGCCTCCGTGGCCGAGCACCGGACCATGCAGCGCGGCGCCCTCCTGGACGCCGCGCGCTCCTTGCTGTCCGAGGGCGGTACGGAAGCGCTGACCTTCCCCGCCCTCGCCGAGCGAACCGGCCTCGCCAGGTCCTCCGTCTACGAGTACTTCCGTTCCCGAGCCGCTGTGGTCGAGGAGCTCTGCGCCGTCGACTTCCCCGTCTGGGCCGCCGAGGTCGAGAACGCGATGGAGCGGGCCGAAGCGCCCGAGGCGAAGATCGAGGCCTATGTGCGCCGGCAGCTCGACCTGGTGGGGGACCGGCGGCACCGCGCGGTCGTGGCCATTTCCGCGAGCGAGCTGGACGCGGGCGCGCGGGAGAAGATCCGCGCGGCGCACGGCGGACTGATCGCCATGATCGTCGAGGCGCTCGCCGACCTGGGCCACGCGGAGCCGAGACTCGCGGCCATGCTGCTGCAGGGCTCCGTGGACGCCGCCGTACGCAGGATCGAGCTGGGCGCCGCGGAGGAACCGGGCGTCGTGGCGGACACGGCCGTGGCCATGGTTCTGCGCGGCGTACGGGGCTGAGCGCCGGGCCCGTGGTCCCCCTCGGGGAGCGGTACGCCGAACACCGGCAGCAGCCGGGAGGGCCCCCGTCGCAGCAGTGACGGAGGGAGCAGGGACAACGGATCCAGGTAGATGTCCCCACGCCGCAGCCCCCAGTGCAGGCAGCCGGAGGCGCAATGGGACGGCTCCGTCCCGACCACCCCCACCAGCTGCCCCGCGACCACCTCGTCGCCCGCGGCGACCCGCGCACGCACCGGCTCGTACGTGAAGCGGAGCGGTGGCTCCCCGGTCCCCCGCACGACGACGGAGACCACCCCGCGCCCCGCGACTGCCCCCGCGAAGGCGACTCGCCCCGGGGCGGCGGCCCGCACCGGGGTGCCCGGCGGAGCGGCGAGGTCGACCCCGCGATGGCCCGGCCCGTACGGGCCGGCGGGCGGCTCCCAGCCCCGCACGACCAGTGGCCGGCCCGCGAGCGGCCAGACGCGGCCGCCGTCGGAGGGCGCTCCCGCCTCGGCCCCTGCCGGGGCCGGCCCCAGCAGGACCAGGAGCAGTGCGGTCAGCAGTGCTGCCGGCAGATACACGTGCGGTGCGGCGGGCGGCGTGGCAGCCGGGCGGGCGTCACGCGGCCGGCCCGTGGTCTCTCCAGGTGAGCGGCGCATGACGGGAACGATCCCCCGGAGGCCCGTACCGAGGGGGATCATGGTCCGGATCTGTGGACGGTCGGGGGGTTGTGGACATCGCCGTCACCCGGCACCCGGCGGGTCCCGTACACTTCTTCTGGCGATCCGGGTCACCGGGTCGACTTCGCACGCCCCGCCACCTCCCTCTCTGCGGACGGTGGCCGCGCTCCTCGGTCCCTCGTGGCACGGCGCGTCGGGGCGTCAGGCGCGACAGCAATCCTGCGGTCGCGATAACCGAGTACCTCAAGGAGTACGGCCATGGCCGTCGTCACGATGCGGGAGCTGCTGGAAAGCGGCGTCCACTTCGGTCACCAGACCCGTCGTTGGAACCCGAAGATGAAGCGCTTCATCTTCACCGAGCGCAACGGCATCTACATCATCGACCTGCTCCAGTCGCTGTCGTACATCGACCGCGCCTACGAGTTCGTCAAGGAGACCGTCGCCCACGGCGGCTCCATCATGTTCGTGGGTACGAAGAAGCAGGCGCAGGAGGCCATCGCCGAGCAGGCGACGCGCGTCGGCATGCCGTACGTCAACCAGCGTTGGCTCGGTGGCATGCTCACCAACTTCTCCACCGTCTACAAGCGCCTTCAGCGTCTGAAGGAGCTCGAGCTCATCGACTTCGAGGACGTGGCCGCCTCCGGCCTCACCAAGAAGGAGCTCCTGGTCCTCTCCCGCGAGAAGGCCAAGCTGGAGAAGACCCTCGGTGGTATCCGCGAGATGCAGAAGGTGCCGAGCGCCGTCTGGATCGTCGACACCAAGAAGGAGCACATCGCCGTCGGTGAGGCGCGCAAGCTCCACATCCCGGTCGTCGCGATCCTCGACACCAACTGCGACCCCGACGAGGTCGACTACAAGATCCCGGGCAACGACGACGCGATCCGCTCCGTCACCCTGCTCACCCGCGTGATCGCCGACGCCGTCGCCGAGGGCCTCATCGCCCGTTCCGGTGCCGCCACCGGTGACTCGAAGCCGGGCGAGAAGGCCGCCGGCGAGCCCCTCGCCGAGTGGGAGCGCGACCTGCTCACGGGCGAGAAGAAGGACGACGCCGAGGCCACGGCCGAGGTCCAGTCCTCGGTCGAGACCGAGAAGGACGCCGACGAGGACGCCAAGCCGGCCGCCGTCGCCGCCGAGCAGGACGAGGCCCCGGCCGCCGAGGCCCCCGCTGCCGAGGCTCCGGCCGCGGACGCCGAGCAGGCCTGACACCCGTCAGTCACGGCTGAATGACGGCGGGGGCCGGTGCATCGGCACCGCCCCCGCCGTTCACCCGTAGATCTTTCAGACTTCGAGAGAGAAACAGACTCATGGCGAACTACACCGCCGCTGACGTCAAGAAGCTCCGCGAGCTCACCGGCGCCGGCATGATGGACTGCAAGAAGGCCCTCGACGAGGCCGACGGCAACGTCGACGGCGCGGTCGAGGCCCTCCGTATCAAGGGTCAGAAGGGCGTCGCCAAGCGCGAAGGCCGTTCTGCCGAGAACGGTGCCGTCGTCTCCCTCATCTCCGAGGACAAGACGTCCGGCGTCCTGCTCGAGCTGAAGTGCGAGACGGACTTCGTCGCCAAGGGCGAGAAGTTCCAGAGCGTCGCCAACACGCTCGCCGCGCACGTCGCCGCGACCTCCCCGGCCGACATCGAGGCACTCCTCGCCTCGGAGATCGAGCCCGGCAAGACCGTCCAGGCGTACGTGGACGAGGCCAACGCCAACCTCGGCGAGAAGATCGTCCTGGACCGCTTCGCGCAGTTCACCGGCGGTTACGTGGCCGCGTACATGCACCGCACCATGCCCGACCTCCCCCCGCAGGTCGGCGTCCTCGTCCAGCTGGACAAGGAGAACGCCGAGGTCGCCAAGGACGTCGCGCAGCACATCGCCGCCTTCGCCCCGAAGTACCTCAACCGCGACGAGGTCCCGGCCGAGACGGTCGAGAACGAGCGCCGCGTCGCCGAGGCCACCTCGCGTGAGGAGGGCAAGCCCGAGGCCGCCCTCCCGAAGATCGTCGAGGGTCGCGTCAACGGTTTCTTCAAGGACGTCGTCGTCCTGGAGCAGGCCTTCGCGAAGGACAACAAGAAGTCGGTCCAGAAGGTCCTGGACGAGGCCGGTGTCAGCCTGACGCGCTTCGCGCGCATCAAGGTCGGCATCTGAGTCCGTCCGCGAACAACGGTGGACCCCGATAGGGTCTGGTGCAGTCGTCGGCCGCACCCAGCCGGACGACCGCAGATCTGACGAGGAGGCCATTGCCGCTGAGGGACAACAGACCCACCGGCAATGGCCTTCTTCGTATGTGCACGAGGAGAATTCCCATGAACAAGGGCGCGGACGCCACCCAGGGCGACCACAAACGCGACGACGGCAAGATGTCCGGCCGCTTCATGCTGAAGCTGTCCGGTGAGGCGTTCGCCGGTGGCGGCGGTCTGGGCGTCGACCCGGATGTCGTGCACGCCATCGCGCGTGAGATCGCGGCCGTCGTGCGCGACGGTGCCGAGATCGCGATCGTCATCGGCGGCGGCAACTTCTTCCGCGGCGCCGAGCTCCAGCAGCGTGGCATGGACCGGGCGCGCTCCGACTACATGGGCATGCTCGGCACGGTCATGAACTGCCTGGCGCTCCAGGACTTCCTGGAGAAGGAAGGCATCGACTCACGCGTCCAGACCGCCATCACCATGGGCCAGGTCGCGGAGCCGTACATCCCCCTCCGTGCCGTACGGCACCTGGAGAAGGGACGCGTCGTGATCTTCGGGGCCGGCATGGGAATGCCGTACTTCTCCACCGACACGACCGCCGCCCAGCGCGCTCTGGAGATCGACGCCGAGGCGCTGCTGATGGGGAAGAACGGCGTGGACGGGGTCTACGACTCCGACCCGAGGGCCAACCCCGACGCGGTGAAGTTCGACGCCCTGGAGTACGGCGAGGTGATCTCCCGCGACCTCAAGGTCGCCGACGCCACCGCCATCACGCTCTGCCGTGACAACCAGCTCCCGATCCTGGTCTTCGAGCTGACGACGGAGGGCAATATCGCCCGCGCGGTCAAGGGTGAGAAGATCGGCACGCTGGTGAGCGACCGGAGCACCCGGGCCTGACAGCCCCAAGAGATGGACAACGGCCTGCCGGTCGGACACCGTGCAGGTGAGGACGCGACGCAGGATCCGCAGGACCGGGCTATGCCGGGTCCGCTCAAGACACGCAGGAGCACGTGGTGATCGAAGAAATCCTCCTCGAGGCCGAGGAGAAGATGGAGAAGGCCGTCGTGGTGGCGAAAGAGGACTTCGCCGCGATCCGTACCGGCCGTGCGCACCCGGCGATGTTCAACAAGATCGTCGCGGACTACTACGGCGCGCTGACCCCGATCAACCAGCTCGCCTCGTTCTCGGTCCCCGAGCCGCGGATGGCCGTGGTGACCCCGTTCGACAAGACCGCGCTGCGCAACATCGAGCAGGCGATCCGTGACTCCGACCTCGGGGTCAACCCGAGCAACGACGGCAACATCATCCGCGTGACGTTCCCCGAGCTCACGCAGGACCGCCGCAAGGAGTTCATCAAGGTCGCCAAGACCAAGGCCGAGGACTCCAAGATCTCGATCCGCTCCATCCGCCGCAAGGCCAAGGAGACGCTCGACAAGCTCGTCAAGGACAAGGAGTCCGGCGAGGACGAGGTCCGCCGTGCCGAGAAGGAGCTCGACGACACCACCGCGAAGTACGTCGCGCAGGTGGACGAGCTGCTCAAGCACAAGGAAGCCGAGCTGCTCGAAGTCTGATGAACGACTCTTCCCGGGGGGCCCCGCAGGGAGCCGGCTACTGGGGCGCGCCCGAGATGGGGGCCGCTCCGGCGGGTCCTGCATACGATGTGCGGGGCGCCCAGCAGACTCGGCCCATGCCCATCGTGCCGGACGTTCCCGACGCAGGTAGAGACGCTGACGACCGCGACGACCGGAACAGGGACGCCGCGCGCGTCAGCGGTCCCCTGTTCCGTGACGAGAAGCCGCAGGAGCCCATGTCCACCCCGCTGCCGTCGCCCCCGCCGCAGAAGAAGCGTGCGGGGCGTGATCTGCGTGCTGCCATAGGGGTCGGCCTCGGGCTCGGCGCGGTCGTCGCCGGGTCGCTCTTCGTCGTGAAGGCCGTCTTCGTCGGCGTCGTCGTACTGGCGGTGGTGGTGGGGCTCTGGGAGCTCACCTCCCGCCTCAAGGAGCGCAAGGGCATCGACGTCCCCCTTGTGCCGCTCGCCGTCGGCGGTGCCGCCATGGTGGTCGCCGGCTATGTGCGGGAGGCGGAGGGCGCCTGGGTCGCCATGGCCCTCACGGCTCTCGCGGTGCTCGTGTGGCGGATGACCGCGCCGCCCGAGGGCTACCTCAAGGACGTCACGGCGGGTGTCTTCGCCGTGTTCTACGTGCCGTTCCTGGCCACGTTCGTCGCCATGATGCTCACCGCGGACGACGGTGCGTGGCGTGTGCTGACCTTCCTCCTGCTGACGGTGGTCAGCGACACCGGGGCGTATGCGGTCGGCTGGCGTTTCGGCACGCACAAACTGGCACCGCGGATCAGCCCCGGGAAGACCCGCGAGGGACTGCTCGGCGCGGTCGGTTTCGCCATGGTGGCGGGTGCCTTGTGCATGGAGTTCCTGATCGACGGCGGAAGCTGGTGGCAGGGAGTACTGATGGGTGTCGCCGTCGCCGCCAGCGCCACGCTGGGGGACCTGGGCGAGTCCATGATCAAGCGGGATCTCGGGATCAAGGACATGGGCACGCTGCTGCCCGGCCACGGCGGCATCATGGACCGGCTCGACTCGCTCCTGCCGAGCGCGCCGGTCGTGTGGCTGCTGCTGGTGCTGTTCGTCGGATCCGGCTGAGCGGCTGTCCGGGAGATTCGTGTGCGGGGGCCGTCGCTCGGGGAGCGGCGGCCCCCGCCGCTCTTGCACCGCGATCGTCCGGCCGCCGGGTCGCCGAGCAGGCGCGCGCGGGTGTGATCGGTCACTGCCACCCGCCCCCGTTCCCCCCGCCGCAGAGGGGCGTACGGCCGGGAGCCCCGGGCGGACATGAGTACCACGGCGTGTCTGCGACACTGGAAGAACCATGCCTAAGCCCGGAGAACTCACTTTTGTCGCGCCCCGTGGAGCCAAGCGGCCGCCGCGGCACCTCGCCGACCTCACCCCCGACGAGCGCAAGGAAGCAGTCGCCGCGACCGGCGAGAAGCCCTTCCGTGCCAAGCAGCTGTCGCAGCACTACTTCACGCGGTACGCCCACGACCCGGCGGAGTGGACCAACATCCCGGCCGCGTCGCGGGACAAGCTCGCCGAGGCGATGTTCCCCGACCTCATGTCGGTCGTGCGCCACATCAGCTGCGACGACGACACCACCCGCAAGACGCTCTGGAAGCTCCACGACGGCACCCTCGTGGAGTCCGTCCTCATGCGGTATCCGGACCGGGTGACCATGTGCATCTCGTCGCAGGCCGGCTGCGGGATGAACTGCCCGTTCTGCGCCACCGGACAGGCGGGACTCGACCGCAACCTGTCGACCGCCGAGATCGTGCACCAGATCGTGGACGGCATGCGGGCGCTCCGTGACGGCGAGGTCCCGGGCGGGCCCGCGCGGCTGTCCAACATCGTCTTCATGGGCATGGGCGAGCCGCTGGCCAACTACAAGCGCGTGGTCGGCGCGATCCGCCGGCTGACGGACCCGGAGCCCGACGGGCTGGGGCTGTCGCAGCGAGGGATCACCGTGTCCACGGTGGGCCTGGTCCCGGCGATGCTGCGCTTCGCCGACGAGGGCTTCAAATGCCGTCTCGCGGTGTCGCTGCACGCCCCCGACGACGAGCTGCGCGACACCCTCGTGCCCGTCAACACGCGCTGGAAGGTCCGTGAGGTCCTGGACGCCGCGTGGGAGTACGCGGAGAAGTCGGGCCGTCGCATCTCCATCGAGTACGCGCTGATCCGCGACATCAACGACCAGGCGTGGCGGGGCGACCGGCTGGGCCGGCTGCTCAAGGGCAAGCGGGTGCACGTCAATCTCATCCCGCTGAACCCGACCCCGGGCTCGAAGTGGACCGCCTCGCGGCCGGAGGACGAGAAGGCGTTCGTCGAGGCGATCGCCGCCCACGGCGTGCCGGTCACCGTCCGGGACACCCGCGGCCAGGAGATCGACGGGGCCTGCGGGCAGCTGGCGGCCTCCGAGCGCTGAGGAGTTACCGGCGGACGGGCACTATCCGGCCGGTACGGCGTGATCCGGCCGGTGTAGCCTGACCCGGAAATCAACTTCATATTCCGACAGGGGAGCGCCACAGCGCTGAGAGTGCGGCACCGAGAACAGGTCGGCCGCAGACCCTCTGAACCTCGCCCGGGTCATTCCGGGTAGGAAGTTCGGACCTTACTCAAGCTGTTGCGCCCTGCCCGCTCACCGAGCGGGCGGGGCCGCGTCTCTTCCTGGTCACCTCCAGGAGGAATCACATGAACACCACCACGAAGTACGTGGCGACGGCGCTCGCCGCCGCACTCGGCGTCACCGCGCTCGCGGGCTGCGGGGGCTCCGACGACAAGGCGTCCGGTGGCGAGGGGGCCGGTTCCAAGACCGTCACCCTGGTCACGCACGACTCGTTCAACGCCTCGGACGCGGTCCTGAAGGCGTTCACGAAGGAGACCGGCTACACGGTCGAGGTGCTCAAGAGCGGTGACGCCGGAGCAGCGCTCAACCAGGAGATCCTGACCAAGGGTTCGCCCCGCGGCGACGTCTTCTTCGGAGCCGACAACACGCTGCTCTCACGAGCCCTGGACAACGGCCTGTTCACGCCGTACGAGGCGAAGGGCCTGGACCGCGTCGCGGCGGACACCCAGCTCGACGCGGAGCGGCACCGGGTGACCCCCGTCGACACCGGCGACATCTGCGTCAACTACGACAAGAAGTACTTCGCCGACAGGAAGCTCGACCCGCCGACGTCCTTCGACGACCTGCTGAAGCCCGCGTACAAGAACCTCCTCGTCACCGAGAACGCCGCGACCTCCTCGCCCGGCCTCGGCTTCCTCCTCGGCACGGTCGCCACCTACGGCGAGACCGGCTACCAGGACTACTGGAAGAAGCTCAAGAGCAACGGCGTCAAGGTCGTCGACGGCTGGGAGCAGGCCTACAACGAGGAGTTCTCCGGCTCCGCGGGCGGCAGGAAGGCCAAGGCCGACCGCCCGCTCGTCGTCTCGTACGCCTCCAGCCCGCCCGTCGAGGTGCTGTACGCCGATCCGCAGCCCGCCGAGGCGCCGACCGGGGTCGCCACCGGCACCTGCTTCCGCCAGATCGAGTTCGCCGGTCTGCTGGACGGCGCGGAGAACGAGGCCGGCGGCAAGGCGCTGCTGGACTTCCTCATCAGCGAGCGGTTCCAGGAGGACATGCCGCTGAACATGTTCGTGAACCCGGTGGTGGAGGACACGAAGCTTCCGGAACTCTTCACGAAGTTCGGTGCGACCGTCGAGGAGCCGGTGACCGTGGCTCCGGAGAAGATCGCCAAGAACCGTGAGCAGTGGGTCCAGTCGTGGTCCTCGCTCGTCGTGAAGTAGTCGCGCGGCCCCCGCGCGGGGGGAACGCGGCGCGGCTCGGTCTCATGGCCGTGCCCGTCGCGTTCTTCGCGCTGTTCTTCGCCTACCCGGTCGTCGCGATCGTCGGCCGGGGGCTGAGGCCGGAAGGCGACTGGCGGTTCGGCCGGATCGGCGAGGTGCTGAGCCGGGCGGACATCCTCGACGTCCTCTGGTTCACGACCTGGCAGGCCTTCGCCTCGACCGCGCTCACCCTGCTGATCGCGCTGCCGGGCGCCTACGTCTTCGCCCGCTTCGACTTCCCGGGCAAGCAGTTGCTGCGGGCCGTGGTGGCCGTGCCGTTCGTCCTGCCGACCGTGGTCGTGGGCACGGCGTTCCTGGCGCTGCTGGGGCGCGGCGGGTTCCTCGACGAACTGTGGGGCGTCCGGCTCGACAGCACGGTGTGGGCGATCCTCCTCGCTCACGTCTTCTTCAACTACGCGGTGGTCGTACGGACCGTCGGCGGGCTCTGGTCGCAGCTCGACCCCCGTCAGGAGGAAGCCGCCCGGGTGCTCGGGGCGGGGCGCCTCGCCGCCTGGCGGAGGGTGACCCTGCCCGCGCTCGCCCCGGCCGTCGCCGCGGCTGCTCTGATGGTCTTCCTCTTCACCTTCACCTCCTTCGGGGTGGTCCAGATCCTCGGCGGTCCCGCCTACTCCACCCTGGAGGTGGAGATCTACCGGCAGACCGCCCAGCTGCTCGACCTGCCGACGGCCGCCGTGCTGACCCTGGTGCAGTTCGCCGCGGTCGGCGGAATCCTCGCCGTGCACGCCTGGACCGTACGGCGCCGGGAGACGGCCCTGAGGCTCGTCGACCCGGCGCAGACCTCCCGGCCGCCCCGAGGCGCCGGGCAGCGGGCGCTGCTCGGCGGCGTCCTCCTGACCGTGCTGCTCCTCGTCGTGCTGCCGCTCGGCGTGCTCGTGGAGCGGTCCCTCGACACCTCCGGCGGCTACGGGTTCGGCTTCTACCGCGCCTTGCAGTCGGCCGACGCGAGCGGCTCCACCTTCCTGGTCCCGCCGCTCGACGCCATCGGGAACTCCCTGCGCTACGCCCTGGTCGCGACCCTGATCGCCCTGGTGATCGGCGGCCTCGCCGCCGCCGCGCTGACCAGGAGGGCAGGCCGGCTGGTACGGGGCTTCGACGCCCTGCTGATGCTGCCGCTCGGGGTGTCGGCGGTCACCGTCGGCTTCGGCTTCCTCATCACGCTCGACGAGCCACCGCTCGACCTGCGTACGTCCTGGATCCTCGTGCCGCTGGCCCAGGCGCTGGTGGGCGTCCCCTTCGTCGTACGGACCATGCTGCCCGTCCTGCGCGCCGTGGACGAGCGCCTGCGCGAGGCCGCCGCGGTGCTCGGTGCCTCGCCGTTGCGGGCCTGGCGGGAGGTCGACCTCCCGCTGGTGCGGCGGGCGGTGCTGGTGGCCGCGGGGTTCGCCTTCGCGGTGTCGCTCGGCGAGTTCGGCGCGACCGTGTTCATCGCACGCCCCGACAACCCGACCCTGCCGGTCGCCGTCGCCCGGCTGCTCGGGCGTTCCGGGGAGCTCAACTACGGGCAGGCGATGGCCCTCAGCACGATCCTGATGCTCGTCTGCGCGGTGTCGCTGCTCCTGCTCGAACGTATCCGCACCGACCGATCAGGGGAGTTCTAGAGATGCTGGCAGTGGAGTCCGCCACGGTCCGGTTCGGGAAGCGGACCGCGCTGGACGCGGTCGACCTGGAGGTCGCCGACCACGAGATCGTCTGTGTGCTGGGGCCGAGCGGCAGCGGCAAGTCGACGCTGCTGCGGGCCGTGGCCGGGCTGCAGCCCCTGGACGGCGGGCAGGTCTTCCTCGACGGCGTCGACCAGGGGCCGCTGCCCGTACACCGGCGCGGGCTCGGTCTGATGTTCCAGGACCACCAGCTCTTCCCGCACCGGGACGTCGGCGCCAACGTCGCCTTCGGGCTGCGGATGCACGGTGTGTCCCGCGCCGAGCGGGACCGCAGGGCCGGCGAACTCCTGGACCTGGTCGGCCTGCCCGGGGCGGACCGACGTGCCGTGGCCGCCCTGTCCGGCGGCGAACAGCAGCGTGTGGCGCTCGCCCGGGCCCTGGCACCCCGTCCGAAGCTGCTGATGCTGGACGAGCCGCTGGGCCAGCTGGACCGGAGCCTGCGCGAACGGCTCGTGGTCGAACTGCGTACCCTCTTCGGCCGGCTGGGCACCACGGTGCTCGCCGTCACCCACGACCAGGGCGAGGCATTCGCGCTCGCCGACCGGGTGGTGGTCATGCGGGAGGGCCGGATCGCCCAGGTGGGCACCCCGCTGGAGGTCTGGCAGCACCCGGCGTCCGCGTTCGTCGCCCGGTTCCTGGGATTCGACAACCTGGTGGACGCCACGGTCACGGGCACGGCAGCCGACACGGTCTGGGGCAAGGTGCCGGTACCCGAGGGATCAGCCCAGGGCGCGGGCGAACTGCTCGTGCGGCCGGGCGGCGTCCGGATCGGCGGCACGGAGGACGGCCTGCCCTGCACCGTGGGCGTACGCACCTTCCGCGGCCACCACGTCACCGTCACCCTGCATCCCGCCGACGGCCCGGCCCTGGAGGCGGAGTGCGCGCTGGGGGACACCCCGGACGAGGGGGCCGTCGTGGGAGTGACCTTCGACCCGGCGGAGACGGTGGTCCTTCCTCCGGCCTGAGCGTCCAGGAGCCCCGCCCTCCGGTCCGGCGAGGGGGATCAGCCGGTCAGTCGGGCGAGTGCCCCGGCCGCCTCCTCCACCGTGTCGACGAGCGCGATGCGGGACTCCATCGAACGGCCTGCGGCGAGCGCGCTCAGCAGGGGCCAGGCGGGCAGCTTCTCCGTCCAGTGCGCGCGGTTCACCAGCACCATCGGCGTGGGCGCGGAACGCGACTCGTAGTAGTTCGGCGTCGCGTTGTCGAAGATCTCCTGCACCGTCCCGGCGGCACCGGGCAGGAAGATCACACCGGCGGTCGAGCGGGCCAGCAGCCCGTCCTCGCGCACGGCGTTCGCGAAGTACTTGGCGACGTGGTCCGCGAAGGCGTTCGGCGGTTCGTGGCCGTAGAACCAGGTGGGGATCGCGACGGAGGAGCCGCCGTCGGGCCAGCGTTCGCGTACGGAGAAGGCGGCTTCCACCCAGGCGGTGATCGACGGGCTGAACGAGGGTTCCTCCGCCAGGAGTTCACAGGCCTTGACCAGCATCGCGTCGGAGTGCGGAGCCGCGTACGCACCGAGGTTGGCGGCTTCCATGGCACCCGGGCCGCCGCCCGTCGCCACGGTCAGACCGCTGCGGGCCAGCTCCCTCCCGAGCACGGCGGCGCCGTGGTACTCCGCGGAGCCGCGGGCCATCGCGTGGCCGCCCATCACGCCCACCACGCGGGCTCCGACGAGGTGTTCGTCCAAGGCGTCGGAGACCGCGTCGTCGTGGAGCGCCCGCAGCATCGAGGCGAAGACGTCGCCGTTCGCCTTTGTCAGCTGGAACCAGTCGTACGCCCGCGCGTCGGGCGTCGACTCGTAACCGCCCTCCGCGAGGCCCTCGTACAGGGCGTCGGGGGTGTAGAGCAGCCCGCGGTACGGGTCGAAGGGGAGGCCGGGCACCGGCGGGAAGACGAAGGCCCCGTCCGCGCGTACCTTCGCGTCGGCGCGGGGCTCCATGCGGCAGCCGAGGAAGACCGCGCCCTTGGCGCCGGTCGCGAGCAGCGCGTCGCTCCGGTCCGTCAGGTCGACGGCCTGGACGCGGTGACCGGCGAGCGTCCCGGCGGCGACTGCCTGGTCGAATGCGGTGAGCGTCTCTATCTCGACACCCGGTGCGTACGTGTACTCGTCCGTGTTCTCCACGCCGCCATGCTACGTACCGCCCCGGGGGAAGGTGTCACCCCGTCAGGGGCAGTGCCGCCAGCTCCGCGACCGCCCAGGTCAGCGGCGCGAAGACGACCAGCAGCACCAGCGCGCGCAGGGCGGCGGCGGACCGGAGCGCGGAGGCCGGGGCGCCGAGCCGCAGCAGGGTCCTGGCCGTGCGGGCACGGGCCTGCCTGGCCTCCAGCGCGGTGGTCAGCAGGGTCGCCATGGTGCAGCCGATGACGAGTACGGCGCCGAGCGCGGTGAGCGGGCCGAAGGGGCGGGGCCCGTCGGAGCGGAGAACGGATGCGGCGATCACCCCGGACAGCACCGCGCAGACGATTCCCAGCGGGCGGCCGATCCGGCACGCCTCATCCATCAGGACCCTGCCCGCGAGCAGCCGCACGGCCCCCGGGCGCACCGCCTGGAGCAGCCGTCCGCACAGATGGGTGAGGCCGGGGCCCGCCATGGCCAGGCCGATCGCCGTGAGGATCCAGCCCGCGAGCACGGCCGCCGGGGTGGAGTCCAGCCGGCCCGGCAGCGGGAAGGGGCTGCCCGTTGAGCCGCGGCTCGCGTACGCCTCGACGGCGAGTCCGGCCGCGGCGAGCGCGACTCCCCAGGGCAGTCCCGTCGGGGCCGGGGCCGGAGCGAGGTCCTCCTCGGCCTCCTGGGCCTCCGACGGTGCGACCGGCCTGGAGCGCAGCGCGAGCCCGCCGGCGGTGGCCGAGGCCAGCGGTACCAGGGCCAGCAGCGTGAGGGCCGCGGCGAGGGGCAGCGGGGTGCCCGCGCCGAGGAACTCGGCAGCGCCGCCGTCGAACGGCAGGCCGGTCAGGTCGCCGCGCAGGTGGAGGAAGAAGAGCAGCGCCACCACCGATCCCAGCGTGGTGGACACCGCAGTCGAGATCGCCGCCAGCACGGAGAGCCGGGCCGGGCCGAGACCGGCGGCGAAGAGCCCGGGCCGGGGGCGGGTGCTCGGATCCGTACGCGCGACCGCCACCGCGAACTGCACGGTCGCGGCGAGGGGGACGGCGCACCACAGCAGCCGCAGGACGGAGCTCGACGCGTGCGCCGGGTGCCCGGAGGCGTATCCCAGGGTGCACAGGAGCAGGAAGCCGACCCCGGCGGACGCGGCGGCCAGGAGCAGACGCCGCATCAGGACCAAGGGGTGCGAGCCACGGGTCAGACGGAGAGCGAGCACGCCGAGCGGCCTTCCGTATCGGACGCGGCGGGCAGGGAGACGGTCGTGACGCGGCGGCCGTCCAGCATGCCGACCACCCGGTCGGCGAGCGCGGAGACCTCCGGGTCATGGGTGGCGAGGACGACGGTGATCCCGTGGGAGCGCGCCGCGGTGGTGAGGGTGCGCAGGAGCTGTGTCCGCTCGGCGTGGTGCAGCGAAGCGGTCGGCTCGTCCGCGAAGATCACGGAGGGTGAAGAGGCCAGCGCGCGGGCCACGGAGATCCGCTGGCGCTGCGACTGGAGCAGGGTGTGGGGCCGCTCCTTGGCCAGCGGGCCGATGTCCAGCCGCTCCAGCCACTCGGTGGCCGTCTTCTTCGCCGCCCGGTGCGAGACACCGCGCAGCAGCAGCGGCAGGGCGGCGTTCTCCCAGGTGCTGAGCTCGGGCACGAGCTGCGGCTCGGCCGCGATCCAGCCGAACCTGTCCCGGCGGAGCTGTTCGCGGAGCCGGGGGCCCATGGTGTGCACGGGGAGGCTGTTGAACCAGACCTCGCCCTGCTGGGCCACGAGCTGGCCGGAGAGGCAGTGCAGCAGTGTCGTCTTCCCGCAACCGCGGGGACCGGTCACGGCGAGGATCTCGCCGTCGCGGACACCGAGCGAGACGCCGCTGAGCCCCGGCGATCCGTTGTGGGAGTGGTGCAGGGAACGTGCCCAGATCACTTCGTTGTCGGGCGGGGCCACCATGGCGTACACCTCGGTTCGGATCAGATTTCCCGTCCCCGCGGGGGGAACGAATACAACGAGAACAGAGCTGATCGGTCACCCGGCACGCTAGGCAGCCGGAACGAGGTGTCGGGACAGTACGCGGCCCGGATGCCCCCTTCTCACTCGAAAGGGCGCATCCGGGCCGTGTGGTCCGGGGGGAGACGACTGCCGGAAGGAGTCCTGTCGGCGGCAGTCGGCGGAGCCGGTCAGAGCTTCGTCCAGGCCTCCGTCAGGACACCGCGCAGGATGCCCTCGATCTCGTCGAAGGTCGACTGGTCGGAGATCAGCGGCGGCGCGAGCTGGACGACCGGGTCTCCGCGGTCGTCGGCCCGGCAGTAGAGGCCGTTCTCGAACAGTGCCTTGGAGAGGAAGCCGTACAGGACGCGCTCCGTCTCCTCGTCGGTGAACGTCTCCTTGGTGGCCTTGTCCTTCACCAGCTCGATGCCGTAGAAGAAGCCGTTCCCGCGGACGTCGCCGACGATCGGCAGGTCGTGCAGCTTCTGCAGCGTCGTCAGGAACGCGTTCTCGTTGTCCAGGACGTGCTGGTTCAGGCCCTCGCGCTCGAAGATGTCGAGGTTGGCGAGACCGACCGCGGCGGAGACCGGGTGGCCGCCGAAGGTGTAGCCGTGCAGGAAGGTGTTGTCACCCTCGTAGAACGGCTCGGCCAGCCGGTCGGAGATGATGCAGGCGCCGATGGGGGAGTAGCCCGAGGTCATGCCCTTGGCGCAGGTGATCATGTCCGGGACGTAGCCGAACTTGTCGCAGGCGAACATCGTGCCGAGGCGGCCGAAGGCGCAGATGACCTCGTCGGAGACGAGCAGCACGTCGTACTTGTCGCAGATCTCGCGCACGCGCTGGAAGTAGCCCGGCGGGGGCGGGAAGCAGCCGCCGGCGTTCTGTACGGGCTCCAGGAAGACCGCAGCGACGGTGTCCGGGCCCTCGAACAGGATCTCCTGCTCGATCTGGTCGGCGGCCCAGCGGCCGAAGGCCTCCGGGTCGTCACCGAAGAGCGGGGCGCGGTAGATGTTGGTGTTCGGCACCTTGTGCGCGCCGGGCACCAGCGGTTCGAACGGAGCCTTGAGCGCCGGCAGACCGGTGATCGAGAGGGCGCCCTGCGGGGTGCCGTGATAGGCGACCGCACGCGAGATGACCTTGTACTTGGTCGGCTTGCCCTTGAGCTTGAAGTACTGCTTGGCCAGCTTCCAGGCCGTCTCCACGGCCTCGCCGCCACCCGTGGTGAAGAAGACCTTGTTGAGGTCGCCCGGGGCGTAGTCCGCGAGCCGCTCGGCGAGCTCCACGGCCTTCGGGTGGGCGTACGACCAGACCGGGAAGAAGGCCAGCTCCTGCGCCTGCTTGTACGCCGTCTCGGCGAGCTCGTGACGGCCGTGCCCGGCGTTGACCACGAACAGGCCGGAGAGGCCGTCGAGGTAACGCTTGCCCTTGTCGTCGTAGATGTACGTGCCCTCGCCACGCACGATGGTGGGAACGGGCGCGTTCTCGTAGTCCGACATGCGGGTGAAGTGCATCCACAGGTGGTCGTACGCGGTTCGGCTGAGGTCCTTGCTCACGGCTATCGGGTTCCCCACATGTAGGTCTGCTTCTTGAGCTTGAGGTAGACGAAGCTCTCGGTGGAGCGCACACCGGGAATGGCCCGGATGCGTTTGTTGATCGTCTCCAGCAGGTGGTCGTCGTCCTCGCAGACGATCTCCACCATGAGGTCGAAGGAGCCCGCGGTCATCACCACGTACTCGCACTCGGCCATGGCCGACAGGGCCTCGGCCACGGGATCGAGGTCGCCCTCGACGTTGATCCCGACCATCGCCTGGCGCCGCAGCCCCACGGTGAGCGGGTCCGTGACGGCGACGATCTGCATCACGCCCTGGTCGAGCAGCTTCTGGACGCGCTGGCGCACGGCCGCTTCGGACAGGCCGACGGCCTTGCCGATCGCGGCGTACGGCCTGCGCCCGTCCTCCTGGAGCTGCTCGATGATTGCGAGGGAGACGGCATCGACCGCTGGTGACGATCCGTTCCCGGTCCTGGAGTCTGCGCTGCGACTGGCCACGCCTCCACTCTGCACCGAGCCTCGTCTGTCTGGCAAGCCCAGACCGATGAAATTCGTTGTTTGCGTACTCAGATCTCACTGAATCCGAAGTTCGCGGCGGGTGGGTATGTCGAAAGCGTCACCCGACGGTCTAGTGTTGGGGTCTCACCCATCGGACAGCTGACAGGAGGGGTGGTTGTGACCACCGAGGTGCGCCGTCTGCGCAACTACATCAACGGAGAGTTCCGGGACGCCGCGGACGGGCGGACCATCGATGTGGTCAACCCGGTGACGGAAGAGGTCTACGCGACCTCGCCGCTGTCCGGACAGGCCGACGTCGATGCCGCCATGGCCGCCGCGGCGGCAGCGTTCCCCGCCTGGCGCGACGTGACGCCCGCCGAGCGCCAGAAGGCACTGCTGAAGATCGCGGACGCCTTCGAGGAGCGGGCCGAGGACCTCATCGCGGCCGAGTCGGAGAACACCGGCAAGCCGCTGGGGCTCACCCGCACCGAGGAGATCCCGCCCGCGGTGGACCAGATCCGCTTCTTCGCGGGCGCCGCCCGGCTGCTCGAAGGCCGTTCGGCCGGCGAGTACATGGAGGGCCTGACCTCCATCGTCCGCCGCGAGCCCGTGGGCGTCTGCGCCCAGGTCGCCCCGTGGAACTACCCGCTGATGATGGCCGTGTGGAAGTTCGCCCCGGCGCTCGCCGCGGGCAACACCGTCGTGATCAAGCCGTCCGACACCACTCCGGCGTCGACGGTGCTGATCGCCGAGATCATCGGGCAGATCCTGCCCAAGGGCGTCTTCAACGTCCTCTGCGGCGACCGTGAGACCGGCCGTGCGATGGTCGAGCATCCGACGCCCGCGATGGCCTCCATCACCGGTTCGGTACGGGCCGGCATGCAGGTCGCGGAGTCCGCCGCCAAGGACGTCAAGCGGGTCCACCTGGAGCTCGGCGGGAAGGCACCCGTCGTCGTGTTCGAGGACACCGACCTCCCCAAGGCCGTCGCCGGCATCGCCGAGGCCGGATACTTCAACGCCGGCCAGGACTGCACGGCCGCGACCCGCGTCATGGTCCACGAGTCCATCCACGACGAGTTCGTCACCGCGCTCGCCAAGGCGGCGGCCGACACGAAGACCGGCCTGCCGGACGACGAGGACGTGCTGTACGGCCCGCTCAACAACGCCAACCAGCTGGCACAGGTCAGCGGGTTCATCGAGCGGCTCCCCGCGCACGCCAAGGTGGAGGCGGGTGGTCACCGGGTCGGCGACAAGGGCTACTTCTACGCCCCGACCGTCGTCTCCGGCCTCCGGCAGGACGACGAGATCGTCCAGCACGAGGTCTTCGGCCCCGTCATCACCGTCCAGTCCTTCACGGACGAGGCCCAGGCCGTCGAGTACGCCAACGGTGTCGAGTACGCCCTGGCCTCCTCGGTGTGGACCAAGGACCACTCCCGCGCCATGCGGATGTCCAAGAAGCTCGACTTCGGCTGTGTGTGGATCAACACCCACATCCCGCTCGTCGCCGAGATGCCGCACGGCGGGTTCAAGAAGTCCGGCTACGGCAAGGACCTCTCCGCGTACGGCTTCGAGGACTACACCCGCATCAAGCACGTGATGACCTCGCTCGACGACTGACTGAGCGAACGCGCGCGCGTGAACGGCCCCGGGCTCCCGCCCGGGGCCGTTAAGGCGTGGGCCGTCCCCGTCCCAGTCCCAGCAACCGTCCCCTTCGTCGAGGCGCGCAGCCGAAGATGTCGTGCGTCCGCCGGTGGATCGCATTCGTGCGGGCGCGCACGTCGCGGTCGCGAGCCGGGCCCGTGGCTTCCGGACCAGGAGGCCGAACCACAGGCGCCCCCCAGTTTTTGAACGCGTTCATGGCGGGCGTACGCTGCGGCCATGAGCGAGCGAGCCCTCTTGCGGCGCATACGCGTGTGGTTGGTCGTCTTCATCGTCTGTCTGGTGCTGAGCGGGCTCACCGCCTTCCCGCTGGTCACCGAACTCCGCTGGGCCGAGGACCTGTTGAGGTCCGACGCCTCTCCCTTCCCCGAGCACCTCCCGGCCCTGACGGACTGGATCACCCGGGTCCGGACCGGCCTCGACGAGGCCGACGCGAACTACCCCTTCGTCCTGTACGGCACCGACTGGCTGGCCTTCGCCCACCTCGTCATCGCGGTCGCCTTCTACGGCCCCTACCGTGACCCGGTCCGCAACATCTGGGTGATCGAGTTCGGCATGATCGCCTGCGCCGGGATCATCCCCCTCGCGCTGATCTGCGGGCCGATCCGGGACATCCCCTTCTGGTGGTCGGTCATCGACATGTCCTTCGGTGTCTTCGGGATCATCCCGCTGCTCGTGGTCCGCCGCATGATCAAGCGCCTGGAGGCGGCAACAGCGACGGCGTGACGCTCACCCGGCCGACGGGGCCCCGAAGGCCGCCACCACGATGTCCATCGCCGTGGCGTTCATGTCCTCTCCCTTCGCGTCGGTCGAATTGACGCTGTACACCAACGTCCTGGACAGGTCGCGGGTGGCCGCCACCGCCGTGTTGTAACCCCAGCGGCCGCCCGTCTTGCCCCACACCTCACGCCCGCCCAGGGTCAGCACACTCAGCCCCGCGCTGTACTGGGCGGGCTCACCCGTCGGATACGTACGCACCGAGGCGTCGGGTAGCGTGAACATCTCCTCCAGCAGCGGTCCGCGCACGATCTTCCCGGCGAACAGCGCCCGGGTGAAGCGCTCCAGGTCGTCCGTGGTCGAGACGATGTCGCCGGCGGCCCAGCTGTCGGTCACGCCCCACACCGTCACATCCCGCAACTCCACCCCACCGCCCGGGGTGTCGAAGAGCTGATAACCGTGGTTGTGCGGTCCCCGGATTCCCGGATCGGTACCGGGGAACGACGTGGAGCGCAGGCCCAGTGGGCGCAGGATGCGCTCGCTCACCTGGCCGGCGTACGAGTCGCCGGTCACCTTCTCTATCAGCAGCCCCAGCAGCGTGTAGTTGATGTTGAGGTAGTGCTGGCTGTGACCGGGGGTGAACTCCGGGTCCATGGCCAGGGCCGTGGCGGCCATCGCGCGCGGTGAGTGCAGGTCGAAACGGCGGGCGTACCGCTCCTCCAAGGTGTCGCCGGGCAGTCGCGCGGCCGGTATCCCGCTGGTGTGATCGAGCAGCTGCCGGACGGTGACCGTCCCGTACGCCGCAGGGATCAGATCCGGGAGGTAGTGCCTGGCGGTCCGGTCGAGGTCCAGCTTCCGCTCGCCGGCCAGCTGCAGAGCCGTGGCGGCGGTGAAGACCTTGGTGACCGAGCCGGCCCGGAAGCGTCCTGCCGGATCAGCGGGGCGGTTCGAGACCAGGTCGTGCACGCCTGAGCTGCCGTGCCATCCGCCGTCTGTGCCGCCGACCCGTACGAGCGCGGCCGTGGCGTCGTCGGCGGCGGGCAGCCCGGCGATCGCCGCTTCCAGTGCTGCGGCATCGGCCTCGGGAACGGCGTGTGTGTGCCCCTGCGCCGTCGCGGCGGTGACGTGTGCGAGGGCGTTCGGAGCGGCGGGGCCCGCCGAGACACCGAGGACCAGTGCCGCTGCGAGGAGTGTGCGGGTGCGTGCGTTCATCAGGGCCTCCGGGAGGCGGGTGAAGTCCGTAACTGCTCGATGGCTCCATCCTGTTGATCCGGAGGCTCCTGCGGATCACCCGAGCGAGGGGTCGTGCGGGGGAGTTCTCCTCCCCTGCACGGGGGAGGACGCGGTGGTGCCTCCCTCGGGCGAGGGAGTGACGAGCCCCGTTTCGTACGCGCGGATGACCGCCTGGATGCGGTCCCGCAGGCCCAGCTCGGACAGGACGTTGCCCACATGGGTCTTCACCGTGTGCTCGCTGAGCACGAGCGCCGCCGCGATCTCCGCGTTGGAGAGCCCCCGGGCCAGGTGCAGCAGGGTCTCCCGCTCCCGGGTGGTGAGCACGTCCAGTCCGGCCGCCTCCACCACGGAACGGGACGCGGCGGGACGCGGGGTGTACTCGGCGATGAGCCGACGGGCCACCAGCGGGAGCACGGTCAGCGTCGTCAGCCCGTACGCCGCCCAGGTGGCCGGCGGCAGTTCGGCCGAGCGGGGCACCACGAACGGCATGGTCATCGCGGCCTGCACCAGCAGCGCGATGCCGATGTCGGTGGCCCACACCCCACGCGGGAACCATCGCGCGCCCGGTCTTCGTGCGAGGGGACTCCGCATCAGGGTTTCCGGCCCACCGCACCGAACTGGGCGACCTCCGGAGTCCGCCCCGAGGAACCCGCCCGCCAGCGGGAACACGACACGATGCCCGGTTCCAGGATGTCCAGGCCGTCGAGGAACGAGGCGAACTCGAACCGACCGCGGGCGGTGATCGGCGGGGTGGCGTTCTCGTTCCAGAAGCGCATCGCGGCCTCGTTGCCCTCGCCGCCCAGTTCCAGCGTGGGATGGGTGAGCACCAGATGGCTGCCGGACGGCAGGGCGTCCATCAGCGTCGTCACGATGCCCCGTGCCTCGTCGGTGTCCAGGACGAAGTTGAGTATGCCCAGCATCATCACCGCGACCGGGCGCCCGAGGTCCAGGGTCCGTCCCGCCGCACGCAGGATCCGCTCCGGGTCCCTGGCGTCCGCCTCGATGTACTCGGTGGCGCCCTCGGGCGAGCTGGTGAGCAGGGAGCGCGCGTGCGCCAGCACGATCGGGTCGTTGTCGACGTAGACGACACGTGCGTCGGGCGCGGTGTGCTGGGCGACCTCGTGGGTGTTGTCCGCGGTCGGAAGGCCGGTCCCGATGTCCAGGAACTGGCCGATACCCGCGTCACCGGCCAGATGGCGCACCGCCCGTCCCAGGAACGCCCGGTCGGCACGGGCCACTTCGCCGATGCTCGGATACAGGCCGGTGACCCGGTCACCCACCACGCGGTCGACGGGGTAGTGGTCGCGGCCGCCCAGCCAGTGGTTCCACACCCGGGCGTTGTGGGCGATGTCGGCGCGGACTCTGGAGGGTGCGGTACGGGGGCGGCCGGGCTCGGGCACGTCTGCTCCTGGGATCACGGACGGTACGGACAGCCCATGATGCCGGACCGATCAAGAGGTGCTAAGGGAACGGGAGTTGGCCAACTGGGACCGGAGCGTGTCGATCCGGTTGCTGGTGATCGAGTCGACGCCGTACGCGAGCAGCCGGCGCATCGTGCGACGGGTGTCCACCGTCCAGGCGGAGACCAGCAGCCCGTCGGAGTGGACCCGGTCGGCCACCTCACGGCTCAGCAGCCCGAAACGGTAGTTCAGCCAGCGCGGTCGCACCGCGTCGAGCAGTACGGGGCGGGGCGGGGCGAGTGTCGTCCAGGTCAGCGCGATCTCGGCCGACGGATCGGCCGCGCGCACCTTCAGCATCGCGTGCGTGTCCGCGCAGTAGTACACCCGCTCCCGCGCCCCGCACTCCCGCACCACACCGACGATCTCCCGTACGGACGCGTCGGTCGCGCCGGGCAGGTCGACCATGATCCGGCGGTCTCCGGCGGCGGACAGCGCCTCACGCAGGGTCGGCACCCCGCCGCCGGTCGACTCCGTCAACTC
Organism: Streptomyces sp. NPDC002793; assembly: GCF_040295485.1. Taxonomy (NCBI): domain Bacteria; kingdom Bacillati; phylum Actinomycetota; class Actinomycetes; order Kitasatosporales; family Streptomycetaceae; genus Streptomyces; species Streptomyces sp. NPDC002793. The sequence continues at coordinate 137,744 of NZ_JBEOVL010000011.1, forward strand.
CCGCTCGCCCAGCCGGTCGAGGCGGATGTCGTGGCCCCACAGGCGTTCCAGCGTGGAGTCGTGGAGCAGGACGGGCACTCTGTCCCGGGTGACGCGGACATCGATCTCGACCGCGTCCGCCCCCTGCTCCACGGCGGACCGGATCGAGGGGAGCGTGTTCTCGCGGGCACGGTAAGGATCGCCGCGGTGGGCCACGGCGGTGACGGTGGTGGTCATGAGGCCATTGTGACCGTCGGGGTCACCGGCCGGGAGCCCCCAGCCAGTTCGTCGTGTACGTGTCGATCTCGGCGGCCAGCGCCCGCTTGCCGGCCGGGTCCAGGAACGAGGCCTCCACGGCGTTCTTCGCCAGATCGGCCAGTCCGCGCTCGTCCAGGCCGAGCAGCCGGGCCGCCACCCCGTACTCGTTGTTGAGGTCCGTGCCGAACATGGGCGGGTCGTCGCTGTTGACCGTGACGAGTACGCCCGCCTCCACCATCTCCCTCAGCGGATGCCGGTCGAGGTCCGCGACCGCCCCGGTGGCGATGTTCGACGTGGGGCAGACCTCCAGGGCGATGCGGTGCTCGGCGAGGTGGGCCAGCAGCTTCGGGTCCTGGGTGGAGCTCGTGCCGTGGCCGATGCGCTCCGCGCGCAGCGCGGTCAGCGCGTCCCAGACGGTCTGCGGCCCCGTGGTCTCCCCGGCGTGCGGGACGGAGTGCAGCCCCGCGGCGATCGCGCGGTCGAAGTACGGCTTGAACTGCGGACGGTCCACGCCGATCTCGGGCCCGCCGAGACCGAAGGAGACGAGGCCCTCGGGCCGCAGGTCGACCGCGAGCCGCGTGGTCTCCTCGGCGGATTCGAGTCCGGCCTCGCCCGGGATGTCGAAGCACCAGCGCAGGACGACACCCAGCTCGGCCTCGGCGGCCTTCCGGGCGTCCTCGATGGCCTCCATGAAGCCCTGCTCCGGGATCCCCCGGCGGGTGGAACTGAAGGGCGTGACGGTCAGCTCCGCGTACCGGATGTTCTGCCGCGCCATGTCCCGGGCGATCTCGAAGGTCAGCAGCCGGACGTCCTCGGGGGTGCGGATCAGATCCACGACCGACAGATAGATGTCGATGAAGTGCCCGAAGTCGGTGAAGGTGAAGAAGTCCGCCAGCGCCTCCGGGTCCGTGGGGACCTTGGAGTCGGGGTGGTGGGCGGCCAGTTCGGCCACGATGCGGGGCGAGGCCGACCCCACGTGATGGACATGGAGCTCGGCCTTGGGCAGCCCCGCGATGAAGGGGTGCAGATCGTTCATCGGATACTCCCGGATCGATGTTCTCGGCCGGATGCCCCGGCTGCACCGATCATCGTAGGCGGGGCCCTGAGGCCGGGGGCCGGGCCGTAGCATGGCGGGACCACGATGGGGGAGGCCCATGTCAGACAACACACAGCAGCCCGGGGGCGAGGGCGCGCCGCGCAATCCGTGGGCTCCGCCGGACAACAGGGTCGAGCTCGGCAAGCAGCCCGCGGACGCGGTCCCGCCCGCTGTGCACAACCAGCCCACGGTCACCTCGATGCCGGGTGCCGACTCGGGCACCGGGCCCATACCCGGGCCTGCGGGGTCGTTCGGTCCGCAGCAGTCCCCGCAGCAGCCCCCGGTGCCGTCGCCGCCGGTCGGGCCGAACGGGCCTGGGGAGCCCGGCCCTTACGGCTACCCCGCCGCGCCCTCGGCGGCGTACGGCTACCCGGCCGCTCCCGCCGCCCCTTCGGCCTCGTACGGCTACCCGGGCTACCCCGGTTACGGCGGCGGCCAGCAGCCCTGGGGCCCCGCCCCCGCGAACGGGCTGGGTACCGCGGCGATGGTCCTCGGCATCATCGCGGTGGCGGGCTTCTGCATGTGGGGGCTCGGCGTCATCCTGGGCATCCTCGCCCTGATCTTCGGCATCATCGGCCGGGGCCGCGCCAAGCGCGGTGAGGCGACCAACGGGGGCATGGCACTCGCCGGGATCATCCTCGGGTCGATCTCGATCTTCATCAGCGCGGTCTTCCTGGGATTCCTGATCTGGGCCGTCGCCAACGACGAGTCGGGCAGTGGCTCCGAGTACGACTACGTAGACCCCTACGCCACGTCGCTGGTCGTCGGAGCCACGCGCTGACGGACGGTGAACGGCCGCCTGTGGCCGGGCCCGGGGCGCAGGTCCCGGGCCCGGCCACAGGCGGTGTTCACCCCGCGCGCAGCCTCGCCCGCGCCTCCATGAGGGCGAAGCCCAGCAGATTCAGCCCCCGCCAGGACGCCGGGTCCGCGGTGCGCGGATCGTCCTTGGCGAGGCCGATGCCCCATATACGGTCCATGGGGCTCGCCTCGACGAGCACCCGATCGCCGGTGCCCAGCAGGTACGCGCGGAGCGCCGGGTCCTGCCCGAACTTGTGCACGCTGCCCGCGGCGACCAGAGCGAACCGCTCCCGCTCCCACACGGCGTCGTCGAAGCCCTCGACCAGTCGGCCGACCTTCTTCGCCGCCGCCGGGCTGCTCGCCGCCACGGCCCGGGCCTCCGCCTCCGCGTCCCCGAAGAGCCGCGCCTTGCCGGCCATCATCCAGTGCTCCGCCGAGGCGTAGGTCACCGAATCGACCGTGAAGGGCGCCGGCCACCACTGGCTGAGGCAGCTCTCCCCCAGCCTGCCGTCCGGGCGGGGCCGATGCCCCCAGAACGGCAGGTACTTCACGTTCTCCCCGCGGGCCGTGCGCGCCAGGAGACCGCCCATGTGTTCCTGTTCCATGCCTGCCGAGTCTGGCATCCGCCACTGACAACCGGTCGAGGGTTTTCCGCATGTGCAGGACACATCGTCGACAGATTCCGTCGCGTAACCAAAAGGAAACAACGGAATCACTTGTTGGTGGAGGGTCCCTCTGTCAGGATCGGCACTCAATTCGACGAGGAGCTACGCCGGTGCTGGTCACGGGGCAGCGGAGGAGAGCGTCATGGGCAACGGCTTCCAGGTGCAGGACCGCTTCGCCGGCGGTGCGCAGTACATCGGCGGACGACTGCGGCCCGGCACATCGGGACGCCACCAGGACGTGATCGACCCCGCCACCGGAAAATCGGTACTGCGTTACGAACTGGCGGGCGCCGACGACGTCGACGCCGCCGTGGCCGCCGCCCGTGAGGCGTTCCCCGGCTGGTCGGGGCTCACCCCGGCCGAGCGGTCGGAGGCGCTGCACCGCTTCGCCGTCGTACTCGCCGGGCAGGCCGAGGACCTCGCCCACGCCGAATCGCTGCAGTGCGGCAAGCCCGTCAAGCTCTCCACCGAGTTCGACGTGCCCGGCACGGTCGACAACACCGCGTTCTTCGCCGGCGCCGCCCGCCACCTGGAGGGGAGGTCGGCCGCCGAGTACAGCGGCGACCACACCTCCTACGTACGCCGCGAGGCACTCGGGGTCATCGGCTCGATCGCGCCCTGGAACTACCCGCTCCAGATGGCGGCCTGGAAGATCCTCCCGGCCGTCGCCGCGGGCAACACCATCGTGCTGAAGCCCGCCGAGATCACACCCCTGACCTCGCTGATGTTCGCGCAGGCGGCCACGGAGGCCGGCCTCCCCGACGGCGTGATCAACATCGTCTCCGGTGCCGGCCGGGACGCGGGTGAACACCTCGTGAGCCACCCCGACGTCGTGATGACCTCCTTCACCGGATCCACCGCCGTCGGCAAACGGGTCGCCGCGCTCGCCGCCTCCACAGTCAAGCGGCTGCACCTGGAACTCGGCGGCAAGGCGCCCTTCCTGGTCTTCGACGACGCCGACCTCGACGCCGCGGTCCAGGGGGCGGTCGCCGCCTCCCTCATCAACACCGGCCAGGACTGCACGGCCGCGACCCGCGCCTACGTCCAGCGCCCCCTCCACGACGCGTTCGTGAGCCGGGTCGCCGACCTGATGGACAGGGTGCGGCTGGGCGACCCCTTCGACCCGTCGACCGACCTCGGCCCGCTGATCAGCCATCAGCAGCGAGACCGCGTCGCCGGCTTCGTCGAACGGGCCCGCGCCTACGCCACCGTCGTCACCGGCGGCGAGGCACCCGGAGGCGCACTCACCGACGGGGCCTACTACCGGCCGACCCTGATCACGGGCGCCGCCCAGGACAGCGAGGTCGTCACCTCGGAGATCTTCGGCCCCGTCCTGGTCGTCCTGCCCTTCGACACCGACGACGAGGGAATCCGCCTCGCCAACGACACCCCGTACGGACTGGCCGCCTCCGCCTGGAGCACCGGTCTGTACCGGGCCAACCGCGCCACCCGTGAACTCAGGGCGGGCTGCGTGTGGATCAACGACCACATCCCCATCATCAGCGAGATGCCGCACGGCGGGTACGGGGCCAGCGGCTTCGGCAAGGACATGTCGTCCTACTCCTTCGAGGAGTACACGCAGGTCAAGCACGTCATGTACGACAACACCGCGGTGGCACGCAAGGACTGGCACCGCACCGTCTTCGGGGACCGATAGCAGCGGCCGCCGGCCGGCGGCCCCACCCACCCGGAAGGGCACACGCGTATGGAGCAGCACGAGCCCGGGCGCCTCTCCGCGCCGCAGCTGGCAGCCATGAGGCGCAGCCTCACCCACGGCAGGGGAGCCCTCACCCGCCGCTCCCTACTCCGGGCGTCGGGCACGGCGGCCCTCGCGCTCGGCGGCCTCGGGGCGCTGACCGCGTGCGGCATCCCGCCCGCCGGACGCGAAGGGGAGGCCCCGGCCTCCGACGACCACTCGGCGGCGGAGAAGCAGATCAACTTCTCCAACTGGACCGAGTACATGGACGTCGGCGAGGACGAGAAGAGCCGTCCGACCCTGGAGGCGTTCACGAAACGCACCGGGATCGAGGTCAAGTACACCGAGGACATCAACGACAACGTCGAGTTCTTCGGGAAGATCAAACCGCAGCTGGCCGCGGGCCAGGACACCGGCCGTGACCTGATCATCGTCACGGACTGGCTGGCCGCGCGCATCATCCGGCTCGGCTGGGCGCAGAAGCTCGACCACGCGAACCTCCCGCACGCCTTCGCGAACCTGTCGGCCCAGTTCCGTACGCCCGACTGGGACCCGGGGCGCGCCCACTCCTATCCGTGGACCGGCATCCCCACCGTCATCGCCTACAACGAGAAGGCGACCGGAGGCCGGAAGGTCGACTCCGTCACCCAGCTGCTCGACGACCCCCGTCTCAAGGGGAAGGTCTCGTTCCTGTCGGAGATGCGCGACTCGGTCGGCATGACGCTCCTCGACATGGGGAAGGACCCGGCGTCGTTCACGGACGCCGACTACGACGCCGCCATCGGCCGGATGCGGAAGGGCGTCGACAGGAAGCAGATACGCCGGTTCACGGGCAACGACTACACCGCGGACCTGAGCAAGGGCGACATCGCGGCCTGTGTGGCCTGGGCGGGGGACATCATCCAGCTCCAGGCGGACAACCCGGCGATCAAGTTCTCCATCCCGTCCGCCGGTTACATCACGTCGAGCGACAACATGCTGATCCCGGCCGGGGCCCGGCACAAGACCAACGCCGAGAAGCTCATGGACCACTACTACGAGCTTCCGGTCGCCGCCCAGCTCGCCGCCTACATCAACTACGTCTGCCCGGTGGACGGCGTCGCCGGTGAGCTCGCGAAGATCGACCCGTCGATGGCGTCCAACACGCTGATCCTCCCCGACAAGGCGATGGCCGCGAAGTCGCACGCCTTCCGCTCCCTCAGCTCCGCGGAGGAGACGGCGTACGAGGAGAAGTTCGCCGATCTCATCGGGGCCTGACCGGCCCGTCCCCTTCCCGAACTCCTCCGACACCACTGGGACCGCGACCCATGACACAACAGCAGACAGCGGGCGGCGACGTCCGTCTCACCGGGCTCAGCAAGACCTACGGCTCCTTCACCGCAGTCCGCCCCCTCGACCTCACCGTCCCGCAGGGCTCGTTCTTCGCCCTGCTCGGCGCGTCCGGCTGCGGCAAGACCACCACCCTGCGCATGATCGCGGGGCTGGAGGACGCCACCACCGGCACGGTCTCGCTCGGCGGCCGCGACATCACCGGCCTGCCCCCGCACAAGCGGCCCGTCAACACCGTCTTCCAGAGCTACGCGCTCTTCCCGCACCTCGACGTCAGCGAGAACATCGCCTTCGGGCTGCGTCGCCGCGGCATCAAGTCCGTGAAGAAGCAGGTCGGCGAGATGCTGGAGCTCGTCCAGCTCGGCGACTTCGCCCACCGCAAGCCGCACCGGCTCTCCGGCGGCCAGCAGCAACGCGTCGCCGTGGCCCGGGCGCTCATCAACCACCCCCAGGTCCTCCTCCTCGACGAGCCGCTCGGCGCCCTCGACCTCAAACTGCGCCGCCGGATGCAGCTCGAACTCAAGCGGATCCAGACCGAGGTCGGCATCACGTTCATCCACGTCACCCACGACCAGGAGGAGGCCATGACCATGGCCGACACCGTCGCGGTGATGAACGGCGGCCGGGTCGAACAGCTCGGTGCACCCGCCGAGCTGTACGAGAACCCCCGGACCACCTTCGTCGCGAACTTCCTCGGCACCTCCAACCTCATCGAGGGCGAGATCGTCTCCGGCGGGGCGGACGTCGTCGTCTCGGCCGGAGGAGGAACGCTCAGGCTGCCCGGCGGGCGCTGCGCGTCCCCTGCGGCGAGCGGGGGGAAGCTGCTCGTGGGTGTCCGTCCCGAGAAGATCACCCTCACCCACACCGACGACACCGCCGCGATACCCGACGGCCGCAACCGGGTCACCGGCCGCATCACCGACTCCAGCTTCATCGGCGTCTCCACGCAGTACGTCGTCGAGAGCCCGGCCGGCACGGCGCTCCAGGTCTACGAGCAGAACATCGAGCGCGACAGCCGCCTGGTCCCCGGTGCGGAGGTCGTCCTCCACTGGAACCCCGAGCACACCTTCGGGCTCGACGCGGCCCAGTCCATCAACGCCGGTGCCGCCGACGCGGACGGCGTGGAGGAAGCGGCGTGAGCGTCACCGAGGCGCCACCGGCGCCCCCCGCGAAGGCCGAGGTCCGCACGCCGTCCACCCGTAGGCGTCTCGTCCCCTACTGGCTGCTGCTCCCCGGCATCCTGTGGCTGCTCGTCTTCTTCGCGCTGCCGATGGTCTACCAGGCGTCGACCTCCGTGCAGACAGGGTCCCTGGAGAAGGGCTTCGAGGTCACCTGGCACTTCCGGACGTACTGGGACGCCCTCGCCGACTACTACCCGCAGTTCGTCCGGTCGCTCCTCTACGCGGGCACCGCCACGCTCCTGTGCCTGCTGCTCGGCTACCCGCTCGCCTATTTGATCGCCTTCAAGGCGGGCCGCTGGCGCAACCTGGTGCTCGTGCTGGTCGTCGCGCCGTTCTTCACCAGCTTCCTGATCCGCACGCTGGCCTGGAAGACGATCCTCGCGGACGGCGGCGCGGTCGTCGGCATGCTGGACACCCTGCACGTCCTGGACGTCACCGCCTGGCTCGGCTGGACCGAGAACAACCGGGTCCTGGCCACCCCCATGGCAGTCGTCTGCGGTCTGACGTACAACTTCCTGCCGTTCATGATCCTGCCGCTCTACACCTCGCTGGAACGGATCGACGGCCGGCTGCACGAGGCCGCGGGCGATCTGTACGCCACCCCCGCCACCACCTTCCGCAAGGTGACGCTGCCGCTCTCCATGCCCGGGGTCGTCTCCGGCACCCTGCTGACGTTCATCCCGGCCAGCGGCGACTACGTCAACGCCGAACTCCTCGGCTCCACCGACACCAAGATGGTCGGCAGCGTCATCCAGAGCCAGTTCCTGCGGGTCCTGGACTACCCGACGGCCGCCGCGCTCTCGTTCATCCTCATGGCGGTCGTCCTGTTCGTGGTCACCGTCCACATCCGCCGCTCCGGGACGGAGGACCTGGTCTGATGCCCCTGCTCCGTCTGCTCCGCCGGAACCTGGTCGTGATCGCGGGTCTGCTGACCCTCGCCTACATGGTCCTGCCCAACGTCGTCGTCATGGTCTTCTCCTTCAACCGGCCGAGGGGACGCTTCAACTACGCCTGGCAGGAGTTCTCCCTGGACGCCTGGAAGGACCCCTGCGGCGTCGCCGACCTGTGCGGATCGCTCTCGATCTCCCTGCGCATCGCCTTCTGGGCGACCCTCGGCGCGACCGTGCTCGGCACGATGATCGCCTTCGCGCTGGTCCGCTACCGCTTCCGGGCGCGCGGCGCGGTCAACTCGCTCATCTTCCTGCCGATGGCGATGCCCGAGGTCGTCATGGCCGCCTCGCTGCTCACGCTCTTCCTCAACATGGGCGCCCGACTGGGCTTCTGGACCGTGCTGATCGCCCACATCATGTTCTGTCTCAGCTTCGTGGTGACAGCCGTCAAGGCACGCGTGATGTCGATGGACCCGAGGCTGGAGGAGGCCGCCCGCGACCTGTACGCGGGACCCGTGCAGACGTTCCTGCGGGTGACCCTCCCGATCGCCGCTCCGGGGATCGCCGCGGGCGCGCTGCTCGCTTTCGCGCTCTCCTTCGACGACTTCATCATCACCAACTTCAACGCGGGCTCCACCGTGACCTTCCCCATGTTCGTCTGGGGCTCGGCGCAGCGTGGAACGCCTGTGCAGATCAACGTCATCGGTACCGCCATGTTCGTCCTCGCCGTGGCGGTGGTCCTCGCCGGCCGGCTCGTCGCGAACCGGCGCAGGAGCAACGCGGGAAAGTAGCACTCGAAGGAGTTGGGAACCATGGCCCCGGACGCCATGCGCACGGCCGCACACTCACTCTCCGACGCCCGTCCCCTGGCGTACTGGCTCGACGACCCGGGAAGGCCCGCCGCCCTTCCCGCACTCACCGGCGACGTACGGTGCGACCTGCTCGTCGTCGGCGGCGGCTACAGCGGGCTGTGGACCGCGCTGCTCGCCAAGGAACGGGACCCCGGGCGCGATGTCGTCCTGATCGAGGGCCAGGAGGTGGGCTGGGCCGCCTCGGGCCGCAACGGCGGATTCTGCGCGGCCTCGCTGACCCACGGCCTGGCCAACGGTCTGGAGCGCTGGCCTGACGAGATCGGGACGCTGGAGGAACTGGGCGCGCGGAACCTCGACGCCATCGAGGCGGCCGTGGCCCGCTACTCCCTCGACTGCGACTTCGAGCGCACCGGCGAGATCGATGTCGCCACCCAGCCCCACCAGCTCGACGAGCTGCGGGAGTGGCACCGCAGGACCGAGGAGCTCGGACTGGGCGGCCTCGAGTTCCTGGACCGGGAGCAGGTGCGTTCCCATGTCGACTCACCGACCTTCCTGGGCGGTCTGCTGGACCGGAGTGGCGTCGCCATGCTGCATCCGGCGAAGCTCGCCTGGGGGCTCAAGGCCGCGTGCCTCGGTCTCGGTGTGCGGGTCCACGAGCACACCCCCGGCCTGGAGATCGCCCGCTCGGGGACCGGGGTGGCGGTGCGCACCCCGTACGGCAGGGTGTTCGCCCGGGACGTCGCCCTCGGCACGAACGTCTTCCCGTCGCTGGTGAGACGGGTGCGCCCGTACACGGTCCCGGTGTACGACTACGCGCTGATGACGGAGCCCCTGAGCGCGGATCAGCTCGCCTCGGTCGGCTGGCACGGCCGCCAGGGGCTGGGGGACAGCGCCAACCAGTTCCACTACTTCCGTCTCTCCGCCGACAACCGGATCCTGTGGGGCGGGTACGACGCCGTCTACCCCTACGGCGGCCGGCTGGATCCCTCGCTGGACCAGCGGCCGGAGACCTTCCTGAAGCTCGCCGGACAGTTCTTCGCGTGCTTCCCCCAGCTGTCCGGCGTGCGCTTCAGCCATGCCTGGGGCGGGGCGATCGACACGTGCTCCCGATTCTCCGCGTTCTTCGGTACGGCCCGTCGCGGCCGGGTCGCGTACGCCGCCGGATACACCGGCCTGGGTGTCGGAGCCACGCGCTTCGGCGCCGAGGTCATGCTCGACCTGCTGTCGGGCCGGGAGACCGAGCGGACCTCGCTCGCCATGGTCCGCTCCAAGCCGATGCCCTTCCCGCCCGAGCCGTTCGCGTGGGCCGGGATCGAGCTCACCAAGAGGTCCCTCGCCCGGGCCGACAGCCATGGCGGACACCGCGATCTGTGGCTGCGGTCCATGGACCGGCTGGGGCTCGGCTTCGACAGCTGAGCCCGTGACCCAGCTCACCTGCGGTCGGTGGCCGAACCCGCGTCATGATCCGGTCCGGGTCCTCTCTCTCCTGTGAACGCACCGGCAGGTCCCTGCCGGTGCCCACACGGAGAGGGAGGAAGTCCATGACCGGCACGGGGGCGGAAGCCGCGGTCGTATGGCTCGCATCGGTGGCATCGGATCCGGTTGCCTGCCGGAGGGAATGGCGGCGCGACCCCCAGGGGATGGCGCTGCTTCCCGCCGGGAAGCGCTGGGACGTGCTGCTCGTCCCGGGGGAGCTCGCGTACCCGACGCTCGACGTGCTCACCCGGCTCCTCGACAGGCCGGGGCCCGTTCTCGCGGACTTCGGGGAGTCCCGGATGGGCTTCTTCGTGGCCCCGGGTACGGCGGCCCGCTGGGTCGGCACCGGCATCCGCGGGGTCGGGGAGGGGACCTGGATCGTCGTCCCCCGGCCGGGCAGCACCGTGGGCGGGGTGCGCTGGCTGATCCCGCCGGACGGCTCGGGCACGCTCACCGACGAGGCCCTCCTGGAGCTGGCCCTGCACGAGGCCGCGGCTGCCCGGGGTGCGCGGGGCGGGGGGTGAGACGGCCCGGCCCCCGCCGCCCCCGGCCACTACTCCGGCGGCCGGCCGCTCCTGGTGCCCGCCCGCAGCGCGAGCAGAAGCACCCCGCCGACGCACCAGCCGGCCACCACGTCCAGCGGCCAGTGGTAGCCGCGCAGCACCAGACCGACGCTCGTCGCCGCCGTCAGCACGACGGCGGCAACAGGCGTCACCCACGATCGCTTCGGATACGGGGCCAGCAGCAGCGCCGCGGCCCCGTACGCCACCATCGCCGTGGTCGTGTGCCCCGAGGGGTAGTAGCCCGTCGCGTCGGTCAGCGGCCCCTGACGGTCCGTCCAGAGCTTGAGCGGGACGACGAGCGCCGGAACGGCCGCCATGGTCAGCGCGGCGTACACCGCCGTGCGCCGGGCTCGCCGGAACCAGGCGACGACCACGGCGCACGCCAGCACCGGAAGGGCGACCTGCGTGTTGCCGAGATCGGCGAAGAGCTCCGCGAGCGGGGCGGGACCGCGTCCCGCCAGCTCCAGGCCGAGCCGTTCGTCGGGATTCAGCAGCGGGCCGTCGGCCAGCACCTGCCAGGTGATCACGAGGAGCAGCGCCAGGAGCGCTCCGGCGACGGAAACGAGAAGAACCGGCCACCGGGGAACAGGGGGGATTGTTCCGAGGTGGCCGGTCGGATCGGTTTGCCGCGTGTCCCGGGGGGTGTGGGACGAGCGGCCATCCGATCGGTGAGGAGTCCCGGAGCCCGAGGCTCCAGCGGTGTGCGCGATGGCACGGCCGGGACGGCGCTGGGGGAGCCCCGGCCCGGCATCACCCGCAGTCCCCTGCGGGCGGGGTGTTTCTCTCATCTGGGAAAACCGTACGTCAGGGGAGGGAGGCGCCGGAAGTGACAACGGTATCCCGCCATCGCCCCCGCACACCTTCTTCACACGCCTCCACCCGCACCGGGGTGGTTCGCACGGGTCTTCGCACCCGTCAGAGCTGTGCGAACGCCTGCTCGATGATGTCCAGGCCCTCGTTCAGCAGGTCCTCACCGATGACGAGCGGCGGCAGGAAGCGCAGGACGTTGCCGTAGGTGCCGCAGGTCAGGACCAGCAGCCCCTCGGCGTGGCAGGCCTTGGCGAGCGCCGCCGCTGCGGCGGCGTCGGGGTCCTTCGTGCCGGACTTCACCAGCTCGATCGCGATCATGGCGCCCCGGCCTCGGATGTCCCCGATGATGTCGCCGTTCGGGAGCTTCGCCCGCATCTCGGCGAGGCGGCCCTTCATGACCTCCTCGATGCGCCTGGCCTTGCCGTTCAGGTCCAGCTCGCGCATCGTCTCGATGGCGCCGAGCGCGCCCGCGCAGGCCACCGGGTTCCCGCCGTACGTCCCCCCGAGGCCGCCGGCGTGGGCCGCGTCCATGATCTCGGCGCGGCCGGTGACCGCGGAGAGCGGGAGGCCGCCCGCGATGCCCTTGGCCGTGGTGATCAGGTCGGGCACGATGCCCTCGTCCTCGCAGGCGAACCACTGGCCGGTGCGGCAGAAGCCCGACTGGATCTCGTCCGCGACGAAGACGATGCCGTTGTCCTCGGCGAACCGCGCGATCGCCGGCAGGAAGCCCTTGGCCGGCTCGATGAAGCCGCCCTCGCCGAGCACCGGCTCGATGATGATCGCGGCGACGTTGTCCGCGCCGATCTGCTTGGTGATCTCGTCGATGGCCTGCGCGGACGCCTCGGCACCGGCGTTCTCCGCGCCGGTCGGCCAGCGGTAGCCGTACGCCACCGGCACGCGGTACACCTCGGGCGCGAACGGACCGAAGCCCTGCTTGTACGGCATGTTCTTCGCCGTCAGCGCCATCGTGAGGTTCGTCCGGCCGTGGTAGCCGTGGTCGAAGACGACGACCGCGGTGCGCTTGGTCCAGGCGCGGGCGATCTTCACCGCGTTCTCGACGGCCTCGGCACCCGAGTTGAACAGCGCCGACTTCTTGGCGTGGTCACCCGGCGTCAGCTCGGCGAGCTGCTCGCAGACCTCGACGTATCCCTCGTACGGCGTGACCATGAAACAGGTGTGCGTGAAGTCGGCGAGCTGCGCCGACGCGCGGCGTACGACGGCCTCGGCGGAGGCGCCCACCGAGGTCACGGCGATACCGGAACCGAAGTCGATCAGCCGGTTGCCGTCCACGTCCTCGATGATTCCGCCGCCCGCCCGCGCGGTGAAGACCGGCAGGGTGGAGCCCACGCCTGCGGCGACCGCCGCGAGACGGCGGGCCTGCAGCTCCGCCGACTTCGGGCCGGGGATGGCGGTGACGAGGCGGCGCTCCTGCGGGATGTCGGACATGAGGGGCTCCTCGGGGTGTTCCGGACGCTTCTGTCCCTGCAGGCTAGGGGCGGTCGCGGGCGGCGGTCATGCTCCGATCGGGAGTGGTGGGGACGTGTCCTTGTCCGTGACGGACAGAAGCCCCGCCCGGTCTCCGCACGAGCCCTCGACGGGCCATCCGCCCGCATGGCTGAACTCCCCGTGCCCGGGCACTAGATTGGCCGGTGCAGAAGGCGGGACCTGGCTGGTCAGGGGGCAGCACTTCATGGACACCGAAGGCACGTACGACGCACGGGGCACGGGCGCGGACCGGGTGCCCCGCCCTGCCGGGCCACCGCCCGCCGCGCCACCGCCTCCCACGTACGCCCCGGGCCCCCGGCGCCCACCGGAGGGCGACACCGGGGTCGAGGCATGGCTGCGCACCCCGCGCCCCGTGCGGGAACCAGGCGTGTGGCGCTACGGGCACACCCCGCGCCCGCCCGAGAAGCCCGAGGGGGTGTCCGACCGCTCGTTGCTGGTCGGGGTGCTCATCTCCGTACTCAGCGGACTGCTCCTGTGGTCGCTCTGGCGCAACGGGTACATCCCCTACAGGCTCGTCCCGCTGAAGCTGTTCACCCCCGGCGACTGGTGGTACGCCGGTACGTTCGGCGGGCCCCGCACGATCGAGGGAACCGACGCGCTCACGGTCTACGAGGCCGTCCTCTTCGGGCTCCTGGTCTACGGCTGCGGACGCCTGGGCAACTGGTCCGAGATCTTCCGGCGCCACGTCGCGGGGCGGGGGCAGCCCTTCCTCGGACTGGCCGCCGCCGCCGGCGGGGCCCTGGCCCAGCTCCTCGTGTGGAAGGACGGCGTGCCGGTCGTCCGGCCGGTGCTGATCCTCGTCGCCTCGGTCGCGGGCGGCGAGATCTACCAGAGCCAGACCGTCGTCAACGTGATCTACATCCTGATCGCCCTCGGGGTGCTCTGGCCGTTCGCCCGCCTCGGCCGCTGGCGCGCGCTCGTCGCCGACCGGTTCGGCAAGGGCGCCGCCGAGGGCCAGGCCCCTGCCGCGGCCCCGGACGCCCCCACCCCCGAACAGTGGCCGGAGCTCCGTGCGGCGGGGCGGACGGACGCCGCCGAGGCACTCACCGCCGAGGTGCGCACAGGCCGGATGAACGACGTCGACGTCGCCCGCCTGCGCCACGCCTGGAGCGTCGGCAGGGGCGACCCGGAGCGCCTCGCCGCCCTCACCGAGGCCGTCCTGCGCGCCGGCGGTGCCGCCGCGCTCCACCCCTCGGGCGCCCGTGACCTGCCGCGCCGGAACGCCCGTCACGACCTGCTCACCGGCCAGGTGCGGGTCGGCAGCTGCGCCGACGACCCGCACAACCCGTACGCCCGACGCGGCTCGGGCATGGCCCTGGAACCCGCCCTGCTGGGCACCTCGCTGCTGGCGGTCGGCCCGCCCGGCGCGGGCAAGTCCGCCCGGCTGGTGCGGCCGGTCGTCGAGTCGCTCGCCCTGCAGGCACTCGCCGGCCGGGCCGCGGTGCTCGCCGTCGGTGCCGCCGGCGGCGAGCTCGGTCCGGACGACGCGTTCGACGTCGTCGTACGCATCGGCGACCCCACCTCCGTGCACGACTTCGACCTGTACGGCGGCACGACCGACCCCGACGAGGCCGCGAGCGTCCTCGCCGAGGGACTGGTCGGCGATGTGACCCACCTGGACAGCAGGCGCGCCGCCACCGTGCTCGCCCAGCTGCTCGGCCCCTTCCGCGCCGTCCACGGGCACTTCCCCGGAGTACCCGCGCTCCGGGAACTCCTGGACGGGGACCTCGCCGCGATCGACGAGCTGAGGGAGGCCCTGGGGTCAGGAGGCCACCAGGCCATGCTGCGCGAGCTCGACGCCCGTACCCGGCAGAGGGGCGGAGCCGGGGACCCCGGGCCCGTGCTCGCCGACCGGATCGCCCTGCTCGACCGGCCCGCGTTCGCGCCGTTCTTCGCCACCGGCGAGGAGGCCCGGCCCTTCTCGCTGCGCTCCCTCGAACACCTGCCGCTCCGGGTCAGGATCGACCTCCCGGAGCGGGCGCACGCCGAGGCCTCGCGGCTGCTCGCCCGGCTCGTCCTCGCCCAGTTCACGGCGATCGCGGCCGCCCGCACCGACCGGACGCTCTTCGTCTGCCTGGTCCTGGACGACGCCACGCACACCGTCACCGCCGAGACCGTCCGGGGCGTCAGGAGGCTGCGGTCGGTCAACGCGGGAGCGGTCCTGACGCTGCGCACCGTCGACGACGTCCCCGAGGGGCTGCACACCCCGCTGCTCGGCGCCGTCGGCTGCCGCATGGCGTTCAGCGGGATCACCACCTGGGACGGCAAGCGCTTCGCCGAGGCCTGGGGCAAGGAGTGGGTGGAGACCCGGGAGGTCGCCCAGCACGCGGTCTTCGCGGACCAGCCGTTCACCCGCGCCCTGCACGGACTGCGCAAGCTCGTCACCGGCAAGGCCGTGACCAGGGACGCCGTGACCGTGCGGCAGGTCGAGCGGGAGCGCTGGTCCGCGTCGGAGCTCGCGTACCAGCTCCCCGCGGGGCACGCGGTCCTGTCGCTCACGACCGTGGAGGGTGAGCACGCGCCCCCGCTCCTGGTCGAGCTGGGGGGCTGAACGCGAGGTTACGAGGACCCTGCCGCCCTGGCAGAATCGATTGCGGCCGTCTGTACGGGACGGCGCAATCGACTCCCAGAGGTCCGGCGGTCCATGCCCCCTACTCTCGCCTCGCTCGTCCAGCACTCGGCACTCAAGCTCACCGTCCGGGCGGGCGCCGACCGGCTCGGCACGCCCGTGCGGTGGGCGCACGCCAGCGAGCTCGCCGACCCCGTCCCGTACATGGAGGGCGGTGAGCTGCTCCTCGTCACCGCGACGAACCTCGACGCCCGGGACCCGGCGACGATGCGCCGGTACGTGCAGCGGCTGGTCGGCGCCGGCGTCGCGGGGATCGGCTTCGGCGTCGGTGTCACCTACGAGGAGATCCCCCCGGCCCTGGTGGACGCCGCCGAGGAAGCCGGGCTGCCGCTCCTGGAGGTCCCCCGGCGCACGCCGTTCCTCGCCATCAGCAAGGCGGTGTCCGCGGCGATCGCCGCCGACCAGTACCGCTCGGTCACGGCCGGCTTCGAGGCCCAGCGGGAACTGACCCGTGCCGCCGTCGCCGGCGACGGCCCCGCGGAGCTGCTCACCCGTCTCGCCGCGCACGTCGACGGATGGGCCGCGCTCTACGACTCCGCGGGCGCCGTCGTCGCCGCCGCGCCCGACTGGGCCGCCCGGCGCGCCGCCCGGCTCACCCCCGAGGTGGAGCGGCTGCGGGACCGCCCCGCCCCGGCCAGCGTGGTCGTCGGCGACAGCGACGGCGACGACCGGGTCGAGCTCCAGTCCCTGGGCGCCGGCCGCAGGAACCGGGGTGCGCTGGCTGTCGGCACGGGGGCGGCGCTCGGTACGGCCGAGCGTTACGCGGTGCACTCCGCGGTCGCCCTGCTGACCCTGACCACGGCCCGCTCCCGCGCGCTCCAGGGCGCGGAGCAGCGCCTCGGCGCGGCGGTCCTGCGCATGCTGCTGGCGGGGGAGTCCGACCACGCCCGGGCCGTCGCCGGGGACCTGTACGGCGGGCTGCTCGACGCTCCCTTCCGGCTGCTGATCGCCGAGGCGCCGGCCCCGCCCGGGACGGATCCGCTCGCCGAGACGATGGAGGCCGCCGCCTCCCGCTCGGGCGAGGCCCTGCTGATGGTGCCCGAGGGGGAACGCCTCGTGGTGCTGGCCGTGGACGGCGGGGCGGTGGTCGAGGCCTGTGCGCGGCACGCCAGGGCCGCGGAGGACCGTCCCGCGCGTGAGCCGGGCTCCGACGAGGCCGAGGCGGTCGTCGGCATGTCCGCTCCCTGCGGGCCGATAGCCGTCTCCGCCGCGTACAAGCAGGCCGAGCAGGCGCTCTCGGTCGCCCGCCGCCGGGGCAGGGTCCTGGTCGAGCACGAGGAGCTCGCGGCCGGCTCCGTCCTGCCGCTCCTCGCCGACGACGCCGTACGCGCCTTCGCCGACGGGATGCTGCGGCCGCTGCGCGAACACGACGCGAAGGGGCGGGGCGACCTGGCGGCCTCCCTGCGGGCCTGGCTCTCCCGGCACGGCCAGTGGGACGCCGCCGCCGCCGACCTGGGCGTCCACCGCCACACCCTGCGCTACCGGATGCGGCGGGTCGAGGAGATCCTGGGCCGCTCGCTGGACGACCCCGACGTCCGGATGGAGCTGTGGCTTGCCCTCAAGACGACGGCCGCCTCCTCGGGGACGCAGTAGGGCGTCCGCCGGCTCCGACAATCCGGCGCACCCCGCCCCCGCTCCACTCCACGGCGGACAAACCTCATCCGTGCCGGGGCGCCCTACGGTGGGGCGGAAGGGTGCCCGTGCGGCGCCCGGCGATCGTCGTTCACCACCCCCGAAGGGCCGGAACCGCCATGACTTCCACCCACGCCTTCTGGCTGGCCGGCCGCCAGGCCACCGGCGAGGACAGCTTCGACGTCACCAACCCCTGGGACGGCCGTCTCGTCGGCACGGTCGCCGTGCCGACCGACGCCCAGGTCGAGGAGGCCGTCGCCGCCGCCCACGCCGTGCGCGAGGAGTTCGCCGCGACCCCGGCGCACGTGCGCGCCGCAGCGCTCGACCACGTCGTACGCCGCCTCACCGAGCGCACCGAGGAGATCGCCCAGCTGATCTCCGCCGAGAACGGCAAGCCCGTCAAGTGGGCACGCGGCGAGGTCGGCCGGGCCGTGTCCGTCTTCCGGTTCGCCGCCGAGGAGGCCCGCCGCTTCAACGGCGGTGACGCCCAGCGGCTGGACACCGACGCCGGCGGCACCGGCCGGCTCGGGCTGACCCGGCGCTTCCCGCGCGGAGCCGTCCTCGGGATCGCGCCCTTCAACTTCCCGCTCAACCTGAGCGCCCACAAGGTCGCCCCGGCCATCGCCGTCGGCGCCCCGATCATCCTGAAGCCGGCGCCGGCCACCCCGATCTCCTCGCTGATCCTGGGCGAACTGCTGGCCGAGACGGACCTTCCGGCCGGTTCCTGGTCGGTGCTGACCGTGCCCAACGACAAGATGCCGGCCCTGGTCCAGGACGAGCGGCTCCCGGTGATCTCCTTCACCGGGTCCGGCCCGGTCGGCTACTCGATCATGGAGTCGGTGCCGCGCAAGCACTGCACCCTGGAGCTCGGTGGCAACGGGGCGGCCGTCGTACTCGGCGACTGGTCCTCCGAGGAGGACCTGGACCTGGCCGCGACCCGCATCGCGACCTTCTCCAACTACCAGGGCGGCCAGTCCTGCATCTCGGTGCAGCGTGTCATCGCGGACGCCTCGGTGTACGACCGGCTCGTCCCGAAGATCGTCGCGGCCGTCGAGGCCCTGGTGACCGGCGACCCCTCCGACGCGGCCACCGACGTGGGCCCGCTGGTCAGCGAGGACGCCGCCCGTCGGGTCGGGGCCTGGGTCGACGAGGCCGTCGCCGCCGGCGCCACGCTGCTGACCGGAGGCGAGCGCGACGGCGCCACCTATGCCCCGACGGTCCTCACCGACCTCCCCGGCACCACGACGCTCGCCGGCGAAGAGGTCTTCGGCCCCGTCCTGTACGTACAGAAGGCCGAGGGCGAGGCCGAGGCCTTCGCCGCCGTCAACTCCTCGAAGTACGGGCTGCAGGCGGGCGTCTTCACCCACGACCTGCAGACCGCCTTCCGCGCCCACCGCGCCCTGGAGGTGGGTGGCGTGATCATCGGGGACGTGCCCTCCTACCGCGCCGACCAGATGCCGTACGGCGGCGCCAAGCAGTCCGGGGTGGGCCGCGAGGGCGTCCGCTACGCCATGGACGACTACACCTACGAGAGGGTGCTCGTCCTCACCGGCCTGGCCCTGTAGCCCGGGCGAGCGACGGACCGGCCGGAGCCCGCTGTGCGGGGGCTCCGGCCGGCCTCATATCGCTCGTGCGGGTGAGAGACGGCCGAAGGACACCGGCCGGGATCGCCCGGCCGGTAGAACGCGGAGGTGACCAGGATCCCCCTGCGCGGCTTCGGCGCGCTCCCCCTCGCACTCGCTCTCGTACCGCTCCTCGCTCCCGGTCCGGCCCGGGCGGCCCCGGCACAGGCCGCCGAGGTGAAGACGCTCGCCGACGCCGTCGGCCTGGTGAAGGTCGTCGAGGAGAACCGGACCGGCTACGCCGCCTCGCGCTTCCCGCACTGGAACGCGGGCGAACTCCCCTCCGACGGCTGCGACACCCGCCACGAGGTGCTGCTCGCCGAGGCGGTCGTGGCCCCGGCGGCGGGGGCCGGCTGCGCGCTGACCGGCGGGACGTGGAGGTCCTACCAGGACGGCCAGGAGGTGACCGGCACCGAGGCCCTGGAGGTGGCCCACCTGGTGCCCCTCGGGGAGGCCTGGGCCTCCGGCGCCTCCGGGTGGAGCGCGGCCAGGCGTGAGGCGTACGCGAACGACCAGGGTGCGGCGGCGACGCTCGTCGTGGTGACGGCACGCGTGAACCGTCAGAAGGCCGGACAGGACCCGGCCGGGTGGCTCCCGCCCGTGCCGGAGGCTCACTGCCGGTACGCGGGGGAGTGGGTGACGACGAAGCTCCGCTGGCGGCTCACCGCCGACAACCCGGAGATGGAGGCGCTGAAGGTGCTCGCCGAGGGTCCATGCGAGGACACCGTCGTCCAGTACCGCCCGGCCCCGTAGGGATGATCCTGCGTGACCTCGGTCCCCGTTCAGCGGTTGAGGCGATGAACGGGTGGACACATCCGATGAAAAGAAGACGAGGTCACCGAGTGAAGTCATACCGGACGCGTGCACTGTTCCGAAGCGCCTTCGGGTGCGGTGCCGCTCTGCTGGCCGCGGGGCTGTCCGCCGGGACGGCCTACGCCGACGAGACGCACACCGACGCGCACAACGCGCCGCACTTCGCGCTCGTCCAGACCGGGCAGATCGACGACCCCCTGGAGGACGTGCTGGAGCACGCGGCGGTCCTCGGCACCACCTACGTCTTCGACTGAGACCGGCTGCCGACCACCGGCACGGAACCCGCCGGCGGGCGCGGGGGCGGAGGTCGCCCGACCGGCGGAGGCGGCCGCCCGGCCCCGTGTCCGTACGGTGCGTGGGGAGGGGGCGCCGGGTGTGGGCCCCGGCCGCTCCCGCACGCCCCCGGGGACCCTCGGCAGGGGTGGTGGCGCCGACGCAGATCGGGTAGATACGGACGAGTGGTACCGATCGGCACGCGTACGGTCCGCCCCTACCCCGACTCGCGGCGAGGTGAGCTCCTCATGTCCGCCCCATCCGACATCCCCCAGGCCCCCAAAGTCACCGAGCGCGAAGCGCGGCAGGTCGCCGAAGCCGCCCGTGAACAGGACTGGCGCAAGCCGAGTTTCGCCAAGGAACTCTTCCTCGGCCGCTTCAGGCTGGACCTCATCCACCCACACCCGCTGCCGGCCCCGGACGACGTACGGCGCGGGGAGGCCTTCCTCGCCCGGCTGCGCGAGTTCTGCGAGGCCCATGTCGACGGCGCGCTCATCGAGCGCGAGGCCAGGATCCCCGACGAGGTGATCAACGGCCTCAAGGAGCTCGGCGCCCTCGGCATGAAGATCGAGACCAGGTACGGCGGCCTGGGCCTGACCCAGGTCTACTACAACAAGGCGCTCGCCCTGGCCGGTTCGGCGAGCCCGTCGATCGGCGCGCTGCTCTCCGCCCACCAGTCCATCGGCGTACCGCAGCCGCTCAAGATGTTCGGCACGCAGGAGCAGAAGGACGCCTTCCTGCCCCGTCTCGCGCGGACGGACATCTCCGCCTTCCTCCTCACCGAACCCGACGTCGGCTCCGATCCGGCCCGGCTCGCCACCACGGCCGTGCCCGACGACGGGGGAGACTACGTCCTGGACGGGGTGAAGCTCTGGACGACCAACGGCGTCGTCGCCGACCTGCTGGTCGTCATGGCCCGGGTCCCCGAGTCCGAGGACCACAAGGGCGGCATCACCGCCTTCGTCGTCGAGGCCGACTCCCCGGGCATCACCGTCGAACACCGCAACGCCTTCATGGGCCTGCGCGGCATCGAGAACGGCGTGACCCGCTTCCACCGCGTCCGGGTCCCCGCGGCCAACCGGATCGGCGCCGAGGGCGCCGGCCTCAAGATCGCCCTCACCACGCTCAACACCGGGCGCCTCTCGCTGCCCGCCATGTGCGTCGGCGTCGGCAAGTGGTCCCTGAAGATCGCCCGGGAATGGTCGGCGGTGCGCGAGCAGTGGGGCAGGGCCGTCGCCCGGCACGAGGCGGTCGGCGCGAAGATCTCCTTCATCGCCGCCACCACCTTCGCCCTCGAAGCGGTCGTGGACCTCTCCTCGCAGATGGCCGACGAGAGCCGCAACGACATCCGCATCGAGGCCGCGCTCGCCAAGCTGTACGGCTCCGAGATGGGCTGGCTGATCTCCGACGAACTCGTCCAGATCCGCGGCGGTCGCGGCTTCGAGACCGCCGCCTCGCTCGCGGCCCGCGGCGAACGCGCCGTCCCCGCCGAGCAGATGCTCCGCGACATGCGGATCAACCGGATCTTCGAGGGTTCCACGGAGATCATGCACCTGCTGATCGCCCGCGAGGCCGTCGACGCCCACCTCAAGGTCGCCGGCGACATCATCGACCCCGAGAAGCCGCTGTCCGACAAGGCCAAGGCGGGTGTCGACGCCGCCGGTTTCTACGCCCGCTGGCTCCCCAAGCTGATCGGCGGACCCGGTCAGCTGCCCCACACCTACGGCGAGTTCCGCGTCCCCGGGCACCCCGATCTCTCCACACACCTGCGGTACGTCGAGCGGTCGGCCCGGAAGCTGGCCCGCTCCACCTTCTACGCGATGTCCCGCTGGCAGGGCCGCATGGAGACCAAGCAGGGCTTCCTCGGCCGGATCGTCGACATCGGCGCCGAACTCTTCGCGATGAGCGCCGCCTGCGTCCGGGCCGAGCACCTGCGCGCCGACGACGACCACGGGCGCGAGGCGTACCAGCTCGCCGACGCGTTCTGCCGGCAGGCCCGCATCCGGGTGGAGGAGCTCTTCGACCGGCTCTGGACCAACACCGACGACATCGACAGGCGCGTCGTCGACGGGGTCCTCTCCGGGACCTACACCTGGCTGGAGGAGGGGGTCATCGACCCCAGCGGCGACGGCCCCTGGATCGCCGACGCCACCCCCGGCCCGGCCACCGGGGACGACGTCCACCGCACCGTCCGCTGAATCCGGGCCCCGCGGGGCGCGTCCACTGCCTGGACGCGCCCCGCGACCACGCCCGGCGCAGGGCAAAATGGGCGCCCGTGACCGTCATCGACATCCCCGGCTCCAAGTCCGTCACCGCCCGCGCCCTGTTCCTGGCTGCGGCGGCGGACGGCATCACCACCCTCCTGCGCCCCCTGCACTCGGACGACACCGAGGGGTTCACCGAGGGACTGACCCGCCTCGGGTACGGCGTCGTCCGCGAGCCCGACCGATGGCACATCGAGGGCCGGCCCTCCGGACCCGCCGCCACGGACGCCGAGGTCCACTGCCGTGACGGGGCCACCACCGCGCGCTTCCTGCCGACGCTCGCCGCCGCCGCGGCCACCGGCACCTACCGGTTCGACGCCTCCGCGCAGATGCGCCGCCGTCCCCTCGCCCCGCTCACCGAGGCCCTGCGCACCCTCGGCGTCGACCTGCGGCACGGACAAGCCGAGGGCCACCACCCGCTCACCATCGAGGCGTCGGGCGTCAAGGGCGGCGAACTCACGCTCGACGCGGGGGAGTCGTCCCAGTACCTCACCGCCCTGCTCATGCTCGGACCGCTCACCGCCGAAGGCCTCAGGATCGACGTCACGGAGCTCGTCTCGGCGCCGTACATCGAGATCACCCTCGCGATGATGCGCAGCTTCGGCGTCGAGGTCGCCCGTGAGGGGAACACGTTCACCGTCCCTCCCGGCGGCTACCGCGCCACCACGTACGCCGTCGAGCCCGACGCGTCGACAGCCTCGTACTTCTTCGCGGCCGCGGCCCTCACCGGCCGTGAGGTCACCGTCCCCGGCCTCGGCGCCGACGCGCTCCAGGGCGACCTGCGCTTCACCGACGTGCTGCGCCGGATGGGCGCCGACGTCGTCACGACGGCCGACTCCACGACCGTACGGTCCTCCGGCGGGCTCTCCGGGCTGACGGTCAACATGCGCGACATCTCCGACACGATGCCCACGCTCGCCGCGATCGCGCCGTTCGCCACCTCAGCCGTCCGGATCGAGGACGTCGCCAACACCCGGGTGAAGGAGTGCGACCGGCTGGAGGCCTGCGCGGAGAACCTGCGGAACATGGGCGTCACCGTCCACACCGGACCCGACTGGATCGAGATCCTGCCCGGGACCCCGCGTCCCACCGAGATCATCACCCACGGCGACCACCGCATCGTGATGTCGTTCGCCGTCGCCGGACTGCGCACGCCCGGCATGAGCTACGACGACCCCGGCTGCGTACGGAAGACCTTCCCCGCCTTCCACGAGGAGTTCGCGGACTTCGTGGCACGCACCGCGGGGTCCTGACGGCCTTTGACGTGCCCCTGGGGCCTTCCGGCCCACGTCGGGTGGTCCCGGGGCACGCCTCGGTGGGGACTCGCTGTCCACACGCACAGCGGATGCGGCAACAATGGGGGGCATGAGCGAAAGCCCCGCACCCCTCGCCGATCCGCATCTCGTCTTCGACGCGACCGAAGGCCGCCGGGATCTCGTGATCCTCGGCTCCACAGGGTCCATCGGTACCCAGGCCATCGACCTGGTTCTGCGCAACCCCGGCCGTTTCCGCGTCACCGCGCTCTCCGCCGCGGGCGGCAGGGTCCAGCTCCTCGCCGAGCAGGCGCGGAAGCTGCGGGTGCGTTCGGTCGCGGTGGCCGACGCGGACAAGGCGCCCGCGCTCCGCGAGGCCCTGCGTGACGTCTACGGGGCGGGGGAGCCGCTCCCGGAGATCCTGGCCGGCCCGGACGCCGCCACGGAACTCGCCGCGAGCGACTGCCACACCGTGCTGAACGGGATCACCGGCTCGATCGGGCTCGCCCCCACCCTCGCCGCGCTGAAGGCGGGCCGCACCCTCGCCCTGGCCAACAAGGAGTCGCTGATCGTCGGCGGTCCCCTGGTGAAGGAACTCGCCGCCCCCGGCCAGATCATCCCGGTCGACTCCGAGCACGCCGCGCTCTTCCAGGCCATCGCCGCGGGGAAGCGCGCCGATGTCCGCAAGCTCGTCGTGACCGCGTCCGGCGGTCCGTTCCGCGGCCGCACGAGGAGCGAGCTGGCCGATGTGACCCGGGAGCAGGCCCTGGCGCACCCGACCTGGGCCATGGGCCCGGTCATCACGGTCAACTCCGCGACCCTGGTCAACAAGGGACTGGAGGTCATCGAGGCACACCTGCTCTACGACATCCCGTTCGACCGGATCGAGGTCGTGGTCCACCCCCAGTCGTACGTTCACTCGATGGTGGAGTTCACCGACGGATCGACCCTCGCGCAGGCGACCCCGCCCGACATGCGAGGGCCCATCGCGATCGGTCTCGGCTGGCCCGAGCGGGTCCCGGACGCGGCCCCCGCCTTCGACTGGACCACGGCCTCCAGCTGGGAGTTCTTCCCGCTCGACACCGAGGCGTTCCCGTCCGTCGGGCTCGCCCGGCACGTGGGCACCCTGGGCGGAACGGCCCCCGCGGTGTTCAACGCGGCCAACGAGGAGTGCGTGGACGCGTTCCTCGCGGGACGGCTGCCCTTCAACGGAATCATGGATACGGTCACCACGGTGGTCGCCGAGCACGGCACCCCCGCCACGGGAACCTCACTGACGGTCGCCGACGTCCTCGACGCGGAGGCCTGGGCCCGGTCCAGGGCCCGTGAACTCTCGGCGGAAGCGACAGCGGAGGCGCACGTATGAGCATGACGACGATCCTGATGACGATCCTGGGGATCGCCATCTTCGCCGTGGGTCTGCTGTTCTCGATCGCCTGGCACGAACTGGGCCACCTGTCGACGGCCAAGCTGTTCGGTATCAGGGTGCCGCAGTACATGGTCGGCTTCGGCCCGACGATCTGGTCGCGCAAGAAGGGCGACACCGAGTACGGCATCAAGGCCATCCCCGCCGGCGGCTACATCCGCATGATCGGGATGTTCCCCCCGGGCCCCGACGGGCGGATCGAGGCACGCTCCACCTCACCGTGGCGCGGCATGATCGAGGACGCCAGGTCCGCCGCCTTCGAGGAGCTCGAGCCGGGCGACGAAACGCGCCTCTTCTACACGCGCAAGCCGTGGAAGCGCGTGATCGTGATGTTCGCCGGGCCCTTCATGAACCTGGTCCTGGCCGTCGCGATCTTCATGGGCGTGGCCATGACCTTCGGCTTCCAGACCCAGACCACGGAGGTCGCGGGCGTCCAGCAGTGCGTGATCGACCAGAGTGAGGACCGCGACGCCTGCAAGGCGTCGGACCCGGTGTCGCCGGCCAAGGCCGCCGGCCTCCAGGAGGGCGACACGATCGTCGCCTTCAACGGGCAGAGGATCGACGACTGGGCCACCCTCTCGGACAGGATCCGGCAGACCATCGGCCCCGCCACCGTCACCGTGCGGCGCGACGGCCAGGAACACACCCTCAGCGCCGTGCTGGAGGAGAACGCCGTAGCCAAGAAGGACGCGGACGGCGAGGTCGTGCCCGGCGAGTTCGTCGAAGCCGGCTACCTCGGCTTCGCAGCGCGGACGGAGATCCTGCCCCTCTCCTTCGGCGACTCGGTCGTCCGCATGGGCGACATGATCGAGAACGGCGTCGATTCGATCATCGCCCTGCCCTCCAAGATTCCCGACCTGTGGAACGCGGCGTTCAGCGACGGCGAGCGTGCCGACGACTCGCCGGTCGGTGTGGTCGGCGCGGCCAGGATCGGCGGCGAGGTGATGAACCTGGACATCCCGGCACAGAACCAGGTCGCGATGATGCTGTTCCTGCTGGCGGGCTTCAACCTCTCCCTGTTCCTGTTCAACATGCTCCCGCTGCTCCCGCTGGACGGCGGGCACATCGCCGGTGCGCTCTGGGAAGCCCTGCGCCGCAATGTGGCCAAGGTCTTCAGACGCCCCGACCCCGGGCCGTTCGACGTGGCGAAGCTCATGCCGGTCGCCTACGTCGTCGCCGGTATCTTCATCTGCTTCACCCTGCTGGTGCTGGTCGCCGACATCGTGAACCCGGTGAAGATCACCTGAGCTCTCGCACGCCTCACCTGTCTCATGGATGGCGGCCGGCCACACACGTGGTGTCCGGCCGCCCTCCGTCCGGGGGTTCCACGGCCGGGGTGCGCCTCGTTCCCCTCCGGTGCCGTAACCTCGGAGCCTGGAGCCCGCCGTTGTTCTCGGGACCTCGATCCACACTGATCCACACCTTGGGGATGCTCAGCGCATGACTGCGATTTCTCTCGGAATGCCGGCCGTTCCGACCAAGCTCGCCGACCGACGGGTCAGCCGCCAGATCCAGGTCGGCACGGTCGCGGTCGGCGGGGACGCACCGGTTTCGGTGCAGTCCATGACGACGACGCGTACGTCGGACATCGGCGCGACGCTGCAGCAGATCGCGGAGCTGACGGCCTCGGGCTGCCAGATCGTGCGAGTGGCGTGCCCGACGCAGGACGACGCCGACGCACTGTCGACGATCGCGAGGAAGTCCCAGATCCCCGTGATCGCCGACATCCACTTCCAGCCGAAGTACGTCTTCGCGGCGATCGACGCCGGCTGCGCCGCGGTCCGGGTGAACCCGGGCAACATCAAGCAGTTCGACGACAAGGTCAAGGAGATCGCGAAGGCGGCCGGGGACGCGGGCACACCGATCCGTATCGGGGTGAACGCCGGCTCGCTGGACGCCCGACTGCTGAAGAAGTACGGCAAGGCGACGCCCGAGGCCCTGGTGGAGTCGGCGCTGTGGGAGGCCTCACTGTTCGAGGAGCACGGCTTCCGGGACATCAAGATCTCGGTCAAGCACAACGACCCGGTCGTCATGGTGAACGCCTACCGTCAGCTCGCGGCACAGAGCGACTACCCGCTGCACCTGGGTGTGACGGAGGCCGGCCCGGCGTTCCAGGGGACGATCAAGTCCGCCGTGGCGTTCGGCGCGCTGCTCTCGGAGGGCATCGGGGACACGATCCGGGTGTCGCTGTCGGCCCCTCCGGCGGAGGAGGTCAAGGTCGGCCTGCAGATCCTCGAGGCGCTGAACCTGAAGCAGCGGCGGCTGGAGATCGTGTCGTGCCCGTCGTGCGGCCGCGCGCAGGTGGACGTGTACAAGCTGGCCGACCAGGTGAGCGCGGGCCTGGAGGGCATGGAGGTCCCGCTGCGGGTCGCCGTGATGGGCTGTGTCGTGAACGGACCCGGTGAGGCCCGTGAGGCCGACCTGGGTGTGGCGTCCGGCAACGGCAAGGGACAGATCTTCGTGAAGGGCGAGGTCATCAAGACCGTCCCGGAGTCGAAGATCGTGGAGACCCTCATCGAGGAAGCCATGAAGATCGCGGAGCAGATGGAGAAGGACGGCATCGCTTCGGGCGAGCCCCAGGTCTCCATCGCCGGCTGACGCCGCGCCCCACCGTGCCCCGCAGGGCCCGCCCTGCGGGGCACGGTCATGTCTCCGGCCACGGGGACTCCGTCCGGGGCGGCGCTCCTCAGCCCCGTCGGTTACAGTGCGGACATCAGCAGACCGTTCGGTGAGGCCCCAGTGTTGACGCAGACCACTACCCGGGTCCTCGACCCCGGCGAGCTCCCCGACGCGCTCGCCATCCTCGAGAGCGAACCCGTCGACAACGCGTTCGTCACCTCCCGCGTGCAGGTCGCCGGACTCGATCCCTGGCGCCTCGGCGGCGAGATGTGGGGCTGGTACGCCGACGGCCGACTGCGCTCGCTCTGCTACTCAGGCGCCAACCTCGTGCCCATCTGCGCCACCCCCGAGGCCGTCAGGGCCTTCGCCGACCGTGCGCGGCGGGCCGGCCGCCGCTGCTCCTCGATCGTCGGCCCGGCCGGCCCCACGGCCGAGCTCTGGCGCCTCCTCGAACCGAGCTGGGGCCCCGCGCGCGAGGTCCGGCCCAACCAGCCCCTCATGGTGACCGACCGCACCTCGGCAGAGGTGGCCGCCGACCCACTCGTGCGCAGGGTCCGCAAGGAGGAGATGGACATCCTCATGCCGGCCTGCGTGGCCATGTTCACCGAGGAGGTCGGCATCTCCCCGCTCGCCGGCGACGGCGGCCTCCTCTACCAGGCCCGGGTCGCCGAACTGATCACCACCCGCCGCTCCTTCGCGCGCATAGAGGACGGCAGGGTGCTCTTCAAGGCCGAGATCGGCGCGGCCACCCCCCGCGCCTGCCAGATCCAGGGCGTCTGGGTCGCCCCCGAAGCCCGTGGCCAGGGGCTCTCCGAGACGGGCATGGCGGCCGTCCTGCGCTACGCGCTCAGCGATGTGGCGCCCGTCGTCAGCCTGTACGTGAACGACTACAACACCGCCGCGCGCAAGGCCTACCGCCGCGTCGGCTTCCGTGAGACGGGCGCGTTCATGAGCGTGCTGTTCTGACCGGACGGCAGGGCCAGTAGGGTTCCGGCATGGCAGCAGCAACCCCCACGTCCCCCCGGGACTCCGGGACCCCCGACATCGTGGTCGGACCGCTCGACCTCGTCGCCCGCGTCGACGACGCCCTCGCCGTGCAGGCCGTCGCCTTCGGCCTCTCCCAGGACGAGATCGACGTGCGCCGCCATATCGTGCTGCGGCACCTCGACCATCCGCAGGCCCGCGCCCTCGGCGCCACCGCCGCCGACGGACGGCTCGTCGGATTCGTCTACGGGCTGCCGAACGACCGCAGGCACTGGTGGTCGAGCGTCGTCGAACCGTATCTGCGTGCCACCGGATCCGAGGGCTGGCTCGACGACTCGTTCGTGATCACCGAACTCCACGTCCACCCGGCGTTCCAGCAGCGCGGCATCGGCCGCAGTCTGATCACCACCATCACGGACGGGGTCGGCCTGCCCCGCTCCATCCTCTCCGCGATCGACACGGAGAGCCCCGCCCGCGGTCTCTACCGCGCCCTGGGCTACCGGGACCTGGCCCGGCAGGTGCTCTTCCCGAGCGCCCCCAGGCCGTACGCGGTGATGGGCGCGCCCCTCCCGCTGCGCCGACCGGCCTGAGGAATGGATTTCCGCCCGCACGGGCCCCCCGGCTAACCTCGGGCCCACCACCCTTCCGAGCAGGAGTTCACCATGGCCCAGGTCCAGCGCATGTCCCGATTGATGATCAAGACACTGCGCGACGACCCGGCGGACGCCGAGACGCTCAACCACAAGCTCCTCGTCCGCGCCGGTTACGTACGCCGCACCGCGGCCGGCATCTGGTCCTGGCTGCCGCTCGGCAAGAAGGTCCTGGAGAACGTCTCCCGCGTCGTCCGCGAGGAGATGGACGCCATCGGCGGCCAGGAGGTCCTGCTCCCCGCGCTGCTGCCCAAGGAGGCGTACGAGGCGAGCGGCCGGTACGACGAGTACGGCGACCTGCTGTTCCGGCTCAAGGACCGCAAGGGCGCCGACTACCTCCTCGGCCCCACCCACGAGGAGGTCTTCACCCAGGTCGTCAAGGACATGTGCTCGTCCTACAAGGACCTGCCCGTGATCCTCTACCAGATCCAGACCAAGTACCGCGACGAGGCCCGCCCCCGCGCCGGCGTGCTGCGCGGCCGCGAGTTCCAGATGAAGGACTCGTACTCCTTCGACACCACCGACGAGGGCCTGGCGGAGGCCTACCAGCTGCACCGCGCCGCGTACATCAAGATCTTCGAGCGCCTCGGTCTCGACCACCGCATCGTCTCCGCCGTCTCCGGCGCCATGGGCGGCTCCGCCTCCGAGGAGTTCCTCGCCCCCGCGCCCGCCGGCGAGGACACCTTCGTCGACTGCCCCAACTGCGACTACGCCGCCAACACCGAGGCCGTGACCTTCAAGGCCACCCCCGCCGACGCCTCGGCGACCGGCCCGGTCGAGGAGCTGGACACCCCCGACACCCCGACGATCGAGACGCTCGCCGCCCACCTGGGTGTCGAGGCCTCAGCCACCCTGAAGAACCTCCTGGTCAAGGTCGACGGCGAGATCGTGGCCGTGGGCGTGCCCGGTGACCGCGAGGTCGACCTCGGCAAGCTCGGCGAGCACCTCGCGCCGGCCGTCGTCGAGCTCGTCACCGCCGAGGACTTCGTGGGCCGCCCCGACCTGGTGCGCGGCTACGTCGGCCCGCAGGGTCTGGAGAAGGTCCGCTACATCGCCGACCCCCGCGTCGCCGCGGGCACCGCCTGGATCACGGGGGCCAACAAGGAGGGCAAGCACGCGCGGAACGTCGTCGCGGGCCGGGACTTCGAGGTCGACGAGCACCTCGACGTCGTCGTCGTCGAGGCGGGCGACCCCTGCCCCAACTGCGGCACCGGCCTCCAGGTGGACCGCGCCATCGAGATCGGCCACATCTTCCAGCTGGGCCGCAAGTACGCCGACATCTTCTCCCTCGATGTCCTCGGCCAGCAGGGCAAGCCCGTCCGCGTCACGATGGGCTCCTACGGCATCGGCGTCTCCCGCGCGGTCGCCGCTCTCGCCGAGCAGACCGCCGACGACAAGGGTCTGTGCTGGCCCCGCGAGATCGCCCCGGCCGACGTGCACGTCGTCGCCGCGGGCAAGGCGCTCCAGACCGAGCTGGCCCTCGACGTCTCCGAGAAGCTCAACGCCGCGGGCCTGCGTGTCCTCGTCGACGACCGCGCGGGCGTCTCGCCGGGCGTGAAGTTCACGGACTCCGAGCTCATCGGCGTCCCGAAGATCCTCGTCGCCGGCCGCCGTTCGGCCGAGGGTGTCCTGGAGCTGAAGGACCGCCGCACGGGCGAGCGCGAGGAGCTCACCGTCGACGAGGCGATCGCCCGCCTGACCGACCAGGGCTGATTCCGGACGGACGGCGACGGGGCCCCGCGCACCGCGCGGGGCCCCGTCGTGCGGGTGGCTACAGCCAGTCCGCGAACTCCAGCGACAGCTCGCCGTCCTGCCTGCGTCCCGCCGTCAGTGCCCGTGTGCCGGACTCGACGGCGCGGAACAGCGTCCAGCCGCGCAGCCGCGCCTGGTCGACCTCCAGCGAGTCCGCGAGCTTCTTGACCCGGCGACGTGCCGTCACGGGGCCGCCGGGTGAGGCGATCAGGTCCTCGACCCGGTCACGCACGAGCCGCGCCAGGTCGTACGCCCGCTCGCCGGCCAGCGGTTCCGGGCCGACCGCCAGCCATGGGGCACGCTCGCCGGACAGAACCTTGCTCTGCCGGAAGTTGCCGTGCAGCAGGAGGAGTTCGGGGGAGTCCAGCACCAGCTCCGCACGGGCGGCCAGGGCCGCGGAGACCAGCGGCCCGAGGGCCGGGTCCCGCACGGCGGCGGCCCGCATGGGCTCCAGCTGGCGCGCGGTGCGCTCCGCGACGGTCTCGAAGGCGTGGCCGGGCGGCGGCTCGACCCACAGCCGCCGCACCGTGCCGGCGGCCTCCAGCAGTGCCTTCGCCTCGGGGAGGGAGCGCAGGGACATCTCGTGGTGCAGCCGTTCCAGCAGGAGGGCCTCGTCCGGCACCGCGGTGTCCGCTTCCAGGAGCTCGACGGCACCCCAGCCGTTCCAGTGCGCGAGTGCCGCCCGTTCGAGCGCGGGCGCCGCCCCGGGCGGTGCGATCTTCAGAACGGCCGGCGTACCGTCTGCCCTGCGCACCAGGAGGACGAGGCCACTGCGCCCGCCGGGGGCGCACACCCGGTCGAGGGAGACCGCGTGAGCGGACAGCGTCTCGTCGACGAGTGCGGGGAGCCGCCCGAGCCACTCGGCCGCGCCCGAGTCCCCGTGCGTCTCGCCGAGCGCTCGCACCAGACGCTGCGGCGGTTCGAAACCCATACCTGCCCTGTTCCCTTTCGATGCGTACCCGGTGGCTCAGCGCGTGGCGCCGGTGGCGCCGGCCTCCGCCGTGTCGTCAGGCGGGGCGGCCTTCTCGGTGAGCCCGGGAAAGGCTACGCCGGTGCCGCGCCAGCGCACCGCACGCACCGCGGCCTCGCGGAGCGCGCCCGCGGCGTCCTGCCGCAGGGGCCCCCGGGCGGCCCGCACGAGATCGGAGTACA
Source organism: Streptomyces sp. NPDC002793 (assembly GCF_040295485.1). Taxonomy (NCBI): domain Bacteria; kingdom Bacillati; phylum Actinomycetota; class Actinomycetes; order Kitasatosporales; family Streptomycetaceae; genus Streptomyces; species Streptomyces sp. NPDC002793. The sequence goes on from NZ_JBEOVL010000011.1 coordinate 169,872, forward strand.
CGCCCGCGACCCGGTCCTCCAGCACGGAGGCGAGCCGCGTCGCGCTCGACGGCTCGCGCACGGCGAAGGGCAGAGCGTACGCGGCGCGCGCCGCCACCGGCGTACCTCCCAGGTCACGCACCGTCCGTGCGAGCGCGTCGCGCCGGGCGCGGTGGGCAGCGGCGGCGGCTGTCGCATCGCCGCGGCGGTCGCCGTCGAGCCGACCGCCCAGCGCTCCGTAGCCGTACACCGCCGCGTGCTCGGCGGCGAGTGCGGCCTGTGCGGCCCGCAGGGTCTCCGCCCTGCCGCTGTCGTCCCTGTCGTCCGTTCCGGCCGCCTGTGTCGTCATGCCGGGGTCTCCTTGGCCAGTTCGGTCAGCAGATACGCGTGGGCCGCGCCGGCCGCGGCGATCGAGGCCAGCAGCCTGGCCAGTTCCGGTTCGGCGGTGAGCAGGGCCGTGGCGCGTCCGTCGGCCACCCGGCGCTCCTCGGCGGCCAGTTCCTTCAGAGCCGCACGTGCGCCGGTGACGGCGGCCGGCGGAGCGGGTGCGGGTGAGCCGCTCGCCTTCTTAGCCGGCCCGCCCAGGGCCGCCAGGTGCTCCCGTACGGCGGCTCCCATCGGCGCGAGTCCCGCCTCCGTCACCGGGTGGGCGGCCGCGAGCTGTTCGTAGCGGGAGAGCAGCGAGGCGCTGTCACGGGCGGCGGCGGCCCGCAGCGCGTTCCGAGCCCGGAGCGACGCGGTTCCGGCGTCGGTGCCGCCGGGGGCCGTATGTGCCTCCCCGCCTCCGCAGCCTGTCAGCACCGCACCCAGGGCGACTGCTCCCGTAGTGGTGAGCGCACCCCTGCGCGTCATCCCCATGCGGCGCACTTGTCTCCTTCAGCCTGGTTTTTGACAGTTTCTGACCCGAAGTGATCACCGATGGTGAGCGTACCTGCGGTCGGCCGGGAGGCGGACGGCAACACCCCTGCGGACCGGATACCCTTTGACCTGACACGCGACGATCCCCACAACAGCACACGCGGCCGAGGAGTCACCCGGATGAGCACCACCCAGAGCGACAGGCTGCGCGAATTGCTGGAGCCGCTCGTCAGCGCCCAGGAGCTGGACCTCGAGGAGATCGAGGTGTCCCGTGCGGGCCGCCGACGGGTGCTGAGGGTCGTCGTGGACTCCGAGGACGGCGTGGAGCTGGACACCTGCGCCGAACTGAGCCGCGACATCTCCGAGACGCTGGACGAGACCGACGCCATGGGTGAGGGCGAGTACGTCCTCGAGGTGAGCTCTCCGGGCGCCGACCGCCCGTTGACCGAGCACCGCCACTACGTACGCGCCACCGGCCGGCTGGCCAGGCTCACGCTGGGCGAGGACGGCGAGCTGGTGGCCCGCATCCTCGCGGTGGACGCCGAGGGCCTCGATCTGGAAGTGCCGGGCGTCAAGGGCCGCAAGCCCACGTCGCGCCGTGTCGCCTTCGACGAGATCACCAAGGCGCGCGTGGAGATCGAATTCAACCGCAAGGACAAGAAGGAAGAGGAGGCGTAGCCGTGGACATCGATGTAAAGCTTCTGAAGGGCTTGGCGCAGGACAAGGAGATCCCCTTCGACGTGCTCGTCGGGGCGATCGAGTCGGCCCTCCTCATCGCGTACCACCGCACCGACGGAAGTCACCGCCGTGCGCGCGTCGAGCTGGACGCCGGCGGCCACGTCACGGTGTGGGCGAAGGACGACCCGGCGGAGCTCGAGGAGGGCCAGGAGCCCAAGGAGTTCGACGACACGCCGTCCGGCTTCGGCCGTATCGCCGCGACCACCGCCAAGCAGGTCATCCTGCAGCGGCTGCGCGACGCCGAGGACGACAGGACGTTCGGGGAGTACGCGGGCCACGAGGGTGACGTCGTCACGGGCCTCGTCCAGCAGGGCAAGGACCCGAAGAACGTCCTGGTCGACATCGGCAAGCTGGAAGCCATCCTGCCCGTGCAGGAGCAGGTGCCCGGCGAGGAGTACACCCACGGCCTGCGGCTGCGCACGTACGTCGTACGGGTGGCCAAGGGTGTGCGCGGTCCCTCCGTGACGCTTTCCCGCACCCACCCGAACCTGGTGAAGAAGCTCTTCGCCCTGGAGGTTCCGGAGATCGCGGACGGCTCGGTCGTCATCGAGGCCATCGCCCGCGAGGCGGGCCACCGGACCAAGATCGCCGTACGGTCCACCCGGGCCGGCCTCAACCCGAAGGGCGCCTGCATCGGCCCGATGGGCAGCCGCGTGCGCAATGTCATGGCCGAGCTGCACGGCGAGAAGATCGACATCGTGGACTGGTCGGACGATCCCGCCGAGATGGTCGCCAACGCCCTGTCGCCCGCACGGGTGAGCAAGGTCGAGGTCGTGGACCTCGGGACGCGCTCGGCCCGGGTGACCGTGCCCGACTACCAGCTGTCGCTGGCGATCGGCAAGGAGGGGCAGAACGCCCGCCTGGCCGCCCGGCTCACCGGCTGGCGCATCGACATCCGCCCGGACACCGAGACCGAGGCCGAGCGCGACGTCGCCGACCGCGAGCGCGCCGAGCGCGCCCGGGAGCGGTCCGAGCGCGGCTGACCCCGGGCCTGTTCCGGGCCGCCCGAGGGCGGCCCGGCAGGGGTCCGAAGGAATAGATCAAGGCGCTTGGGCGCTGAGATCACGACAACATCCGTTCGATTTTTGCCCCAAAGGGGTGAGGTCGATGCGGGGAGGTAGACTTAGCGTGTCTGGCCGGACGCACGCCCGCGCTTGCCCCGAGCGAACCTGTGTGGGATGCCGGGAGCGAGCGGCCAAGAGCGAGCTGCTGCGCATCGTGGTGGACGAGGGAGAAGTTGTCCCTGATCCACGCGGTACGCTGCCCGGCCGGGGTGCATACGTACACCCCGCCTCTGTCTGTCTCGACCTGGCGGTCCGCCGCCGGGCATTCCCCCGGGCCTTCAAGGCCAAGGGGCCGTTCGACGCCGCGGCACTGCAGCGGTTCGTCGAGCGGGTGACACCGTAAGAAAGTGAACGGCACGGGTCCCCGTGCGGTCAGGTACCTCGCGAGTTGGAAGTAGGTCGAGATTGCGATGAGCACTCGATGAGTACGCGATGAGTACGCCCATGAAGTAGCGACGGTCCGGCGGTAACCCGGACCTAAAAGGAGCGAAGTGGCTAAGGTCCGGGTATACGAACTCGCCAAGGAGTTCGGGGTGGAGAGCAAGGTCGTCATGGCCAAGCTCCAAGAACTCGGTGAATTCGTCCGTTCGGCGTCCTCGACGATCGAGGCGCCGGTCGTACGCAAGTTGACTGACGCACTGCAGGGTCCCGGTGGCAACGCCGGCAAGTCCGCTGCAAAGCCTGGCGCGCCCCGCAAGGCCGCCCCCTCAAAGCCCGCAGCGCCCTCCCCGGCCGCTGCGGCACGTCCTGCTGCCCCGAAGCCCGGCGCACCGGCCCCCAAGCCGGCCGCTGCCGAGGCTCCGGCGAGCACCCCGGCGGCGCCGTCCGCGCCGTCTGCGCCCTCCACGTCTTCGGCCCCCCGTCCGGGTCCGAAGCCCGCGCCGAAGCCCGCCCCGGTCACTCCGGTGCCCGCCGCGGAGTTCTCGGCTCCGGCTCCGGCACAGCAGCCGGCCGCACCCCAGCAGGCCCCGCGTCCCGCGGGTGCCACCCCTGGACCGCGCCCCGCCCGTCCGGCTCCGGCCGGCGGTCAGCGCGACGGTGGTCAGCGTGACGGCGGCCGCGAAGGCGGCCAGCGTGACGGTGGCCGTGGCGGCGAGCGCGGCGGAGACCGCCCCGCACGTCCCGCGGGCCAGGGCGCACCGCGCCCCGGCGGCGCACGTCCGGCGGGTCCCCGTCCGGGCAACAACCCCTTCACCTCCGGCGGTTCCACCGGCATGGCGCGCCCCCAGGCGCCCCGTCCCGGCGGTGCCCCGCGCCCCGGCGGCGGTCAGGAGCGCCCCGGCGCCCCGCGCCCGCAGGGTGGTCCCGGTGGCGCCCCGCGCCCCCAGGGCCAGGGTGGTGCACGTCCCTCTCCGGGCGGCATGCCCCGTCCGCAGGCTCCCCGTCCGGGCGGTGCCCCCTCGGGTAACCGTCCGAACCCGGGCATGATGCCGCAGCGTCCCGCAGCGGGTCCGCGTCCCGGTGGTGGCCCCGGCGGTGGCCGTGGTCCCGGTACCGGTGGCGGCGGTCGCCCCGGTGGCGGCGGCGGTCGTCCGGGTGGCGGCGGCTTCGCAGGCCGTCCGGCCGGTCCCGGTGGTGGCGGCGGCGGTTTCGCCGGCCGTCCCGGTGGTCCCGGCGGCGGTGGCGGCGCGGGCCGTCCCGGTGGTGGCGGCGGCTTCGGCGGTCGTCCCGGCTTCGGTGGACGTCCCGGCGGCCCGGGTGCCCGTGGTGGCACACAGGGTGCGTTCGGCCGTCCCGGTGGTCCCGCGCGTCGTGGCCGCAAGTCGAAGCGTCAGAGGCGCCAGGAGTACGAGGCCATGCAGGCCCCGTCGGTGGGCGGCGTCATGCTGCCCCGTGGCAACGGGCAGGCTGTCCGGCTGTCGCGCGGTGCGTCCCTGACCGACTTCGCGGAGAAGATCAACGCCAACCCGGCGTCGCTCGTCGCCGTGATGATGAACCTCGGCGAGATGGTCACCGCCACGCAGTCCGTCTCCGACGAGACGCTGAAGCTCCTCGCGGACGAGATGAACTACGTCCTCGAGATCGTCAGCCCGGAGGAGGAGGACCGCGAGCTGCTCGAGTCCTTCGACATCGAGTTCGGTGAGGACGAGGGCGGCGAAGAGGCCCTGGTCTCCCGTCCGCCGGTCGTGACCGTCATGGGTCACGTCGACCACGGTAAGACCCGACTGCTGGACGCGATCCGCAAGACGAACGTCGTTGCGGGCGAGGCCGGCGGGATCACGCAGCACATCGGTGCGTACCAGGTCTCCTCCGAGGTCAACGGCGAGGACCGCCGGATCACCTTCATCGACACCCCGGGTCACGAGGCGTTCACCGCCATGCGTGCACGTGGTGCGAAGTCCACCGACATCGCGATCCTCGTGGTGGCGGCGAACGACGGTGTGATGCCGCAGACGATCGAGGCGCTGAACCACGCCAAGGCGGCCGAGGTGCCGATCGTGGTCGCGGTCAACAAGATCGACGTCGAGGGTGCCGACCCGACCAAGGTGCGCGGTCAGCTCACCGAGTTCGGTCTGGTGGCCGAGGAGTACGGCGGCGACACGATGTTCGTCGACATCTCCGCCAAGCAGGGCCTCAACATCGAGGCGCTGCTGGAGGCCGTCGTCCTCACCGCCGACGCCTCGCTCGACCTGCGGGCCAACCCGGAGCAGGACGCGCAGGGTATTGCGATCGAGTCCCACCTCGACCGCGGCCGCGGTGCGGTCTCGACCGTCCTCGTCCAGCGAGGCACGCTGCGCATCGGTGACACGATGGTCGTCGGCGACGCGTACGGCCGTGTCCGGGCGATGCTCGACGACAACGGCAACAACGTCCAGGAAGCGGGTCCCTCGACCCCCGTCCTGGTCCTGGGTCTCACCAACGTCCCGGGTGCCGGCGACAACTTCCTGGTGGTCGACGAGGACCGTACGGCCCGTCAGATCGCCGAGAAGCGTGCCGCCCGTGAGCGCAACGCCAACTTCGCCCGCAAGGGTGTCCGGTTCTCCCTGGAGAACCTGGACGAGGCGCTCAAGGCCGGTCTTGTCCAGGAGCTCAACCTCATCATCAAGGGCGACGCGTCCGGTTCGGTGGAGGCTCTCGAGTCCTCGCTGCTCCAGCTCGACGTCGGTGAAGAGGTCGACATCCGGGTCCTGCACCGCGGTGTGGGTGCGGTCACCGAGTCGGACATCAACCTGGCGACCGGCTCCGACGCCATCGTGATCGGCTTCAACGTGCGCGCCGCAGGGCGTGCCGAGCAGATGGCCGAGCGCGAAGGCGTGGACGTCCGGTACTACTCGGTCATCTACCAGGCGATCGAAGAGATCGAAGCGGCCCTCAAGGGCATGCTCAAGCCGGAGTACGAAGAGGTCGAGCTCGGCACGGCGGAGATCCGCGAGATCTTCCGCTCGTCCAAGCTGGGCAACATCGCCGGTGTGCTGGTCCGGTCCGGCGAGGTCAAGCGCAACACCAAGGCGCGCCTGCTGCGCGATGGCAAGGTCATCGCGGAGAGCCTCAACATCTCCGGTCTGCGTCGCTTCAAGGACGACGTCACCGAGATCCGCGAAGGCTTCGAGGGCGGTATCAACCTCGGGAACTTCAACGACATCAAGATCGACGACGTCATCGCGACGTACGAGATGCGCGAGAAGCCGCGAGGCTGATCAACGGGGATTCCCGGGGGGAGACCCCCGGGTCCCCTGCACAGTCGGGGCCGGTCGACGGGTCGTAATTCCGTCGATCGGCCCCGGCCGTTCCGTGTACGGTTCTGGGTGTCCCTGCCAAGCGATGGCGGGGCGCGAACCCGAACCGGCGGGACATCCGGACACACATGTATGTGGGGACTCTGTCCTTCGATCTGCTCCTCGGCGACGTACGGTCGCTGAAGGAGAAACGCTCCGTCGTCCGCCCCATCGTCGCCGAACTCCACCGCAAGTTCGCGGTGAGCGTCGCGGAGACGGGCGAGCAGGACCTCTACCGCAGGGCCGAGATCGGCCTTGCCGTGGTCTCCGGGGACACCGGACACCTCACAGACGTACTCGACCGGTGCGAACGCATGATCGCGGGCCGGCCGGAGGTGGAGCTGCTGTCCGTACGACGGCGGCTGCACAGCGACGAAGACGATTGAGCAAGGCTTAAGAAGGAGACGGACCAGTGGCCGACAACGCGCGGGCGAAGAAGCTGGCGGACCTCATCCAGGTGGTGGTCGCCGAGAAACTGCAGCGCGGTATCAAGGACCCGCGTCTGGGCACGCACGTGACCATCACGGACACCCGTGTCACCGGCGATCTGCGGGAGGCCACGGTCTTCTACACGGTCTACGGCGACGACGAGGAGCGGGCCAGCGCGGCCGCCGGACTGGAGAGCGCCAAGGGCATCCTGCGCTCCGCGGTCGGTGCCGCGGCGGGGACGAAGTTCACCCCGACCCTGGCCTTCGTGGCGGACGCCCTGCCGGACAACGCCAAGGCGATCGAGGACCTGCTCGACCGGGCACGTGCCTCGGACGCCAAGGTCCGCGAGGCGTCCTCGGGGGCCACGTACGCCGGCGACGCGGACCCGTACCGCAAGCCGGAGGACGAGCACGAGAACGGCGAGGGCTCACCTTCCGCATGACGCAGAACAAAACGCCGGACGGCCTTGTCATCGTCGACAAGCCGTCCGGCTTCACTTCGCACGATGTCGTGGCCAAGATGCGCGGCATCGCCCGCACCCGGCGGGTCGGCCACGCCGGCACGCTGGACCCGATGGCGACCGGCGTCCTCGTACTCGGCGTCGAGCGGGCGACCAAGCTGCTCGGCCACCTCGCCCTGACCGAGAAGGAGTACCTCGGTACGATCCGGCTCGGCCAGGACACCGTCACCGACGACGCGGAGGGCGAGATCACCTCGTCCACCGACGCCTCGGGAGTGACCCGTGAGGGAATCGACGTCGGGGTGGCCGCCCTGAGCGGCCCGATCATGCAGGTGCCGTCCAAGGTCAGTGCCATCAAGATCGACGGCAAGCGGTCCTACGCCCGGGTGCGTGGCGGCGAGGAGTTCGAGATCCCGGCCCGCCCGGTGACCATCTCGTCCTTCCAGGTCCACGACGTCCGCGAGGCCGTCGCGGCGGACGGCACCCCGGTCGTCGACCTGGTCGTCTCCGTCGTCTGCTCCTCGGGTACGTACATCCGCGCCCTGGCCCGCGACCTCGGCGCCGGACTCGGCGTCGGCGGGCACCTGACAGCGCTGCGCCGGACCCGCGTCGGACCGTACGGCCTGGATGCGGCGCGCACCCTCGACCAGCATCAGCAGGAACTGACCGTGATGCCGGTGGCCGAGGCCGCCGCCTCGGCCTTCGCGCGCTGGGACGTGGACGAGCGGCGCGCCAAGCTCCTGCTCAACGGCGTACGGGTGGACATGCCGTCGTATCCGCCGGGGCCGGTCGGGGTCTTCGGGCCCGACGGGACGTTCCTGGTGCTCGTCGAGGAGCAGAAGGGCAAGGCCAAGAGCCTCGCCGTCTTCGCCTGACGGGCTCCTCACGGCCCATCGTGGAGCGGGCGCCTCCCCCCGGATCATCACCCCGAGCGCCCGCCCCACGATCCCCCTCCCGCGACCATTCCTGTCCAATCGAACCCGGAGATTCACCCCAATGGACGGGCGCTCGGAGTGATCGAGGGGTGCGAGGGGGGCGCTTTCGCCCCGTTCGTTTTCGGTGGCGATCTCCGGCATCTACCGTCGGTCCATGGGCAGCGGGGACCGGTCGAAACTTGTGAGAATCTGCGATCAGGCCGGCCGGCCGCGGGGGACCGGATTCGTCGCGGACGACCGCGGCACGGTCGTCACCAGCCATCAGGCCGTCGCACGCCACGAGCTCCTGACGTTACGGGCCGCGGACGGCCGCGGGTGCTCCGTCGGTCCCGACGACGTCATCGCGCTGCCCGCTCAGGGCCTGGCCTTGCTGCGTACCGGCGGCCACGCGACCCTCGGCGTGGAGCCGCTCCCCATCGCCGTGCGCGAACAGATCGAGACGGGCACCTATGTCCGGATCGCCGCCCACGGCTGGCGCGAGGCACGGGTCCTCGGCACGACTCGGGCGACGTACTCCGAGGGCGGACGCGACCACCCCGTGAGCGAGGCGCTGGAGCTCGTCCTCGGCACGGACGGGCGCGACGCGCTGAGCTCCGGCGGAGCCGCCGTGGGAGGGCCCGTGACGGATCCGCGTACGGGGGCGGTCCTGGGCGTCCTCTCGACCGCACTGAGCGCGGGGCGCGAGACCGCGGGCCTCGCGGTGCCACTGACACCCGAGGGCGCCCCCGGGCCGCTGGCCGAGGTGCTCCGGCGCAACGCGAACACGGTCCCCGGCTACGGCTGTGACCTCAACCTCGCGGGCGCGCTCCAGCTGACCGCGACCTCGCTCGGCCACGCCGACGGCCGGCCCTGCGGCTCGGAGACCGTCGAACGCCCGCGCGTCAGGGCGGAGTTCACCGCCTTCGAGACCGGGGCCCGGCCCGTGCTCGGCCTGGTCGGCGCTCCAGGGAGCGGCCGCACCACGGAGCTCGCCGCGCTGGCCGACCGCCGGGCACGGGGGCCCGTCCCCGCCCTGACGCTCTGGCTGCGCGGAGCGGATCTGCTGGCCGACGACGCCTCGGTCACCGACGCGATGAGCCGGGCGCTCCGGCGCTCCGGGAGGATCATCACCGCCGCCGGGGGCCGGGGCGACATGGAGGCGGCCACCCCCGAGCGGGTGGCCCGCCTCGCGGCGGCGTCCGGGGACCCGCTGCTGGTCGTCGTGGACGGCCCGGAGGAGATGCCGCCCCTGCTGGCCCACCGGCTCGCGGGGTGGGCCGGCGCGACGGCCGAGTGGCTCCAGGCCCACGAGGTGCGGATGGCCGTGGCCTGCCGCCCCGAGCACTGGGAAACGGCCGGCGCGCTGTACCCGCCGGACGCCCTGCACCAGCCCGAGCGGCCCGCGGGAGGGCTGCCGCCCTCCGTCAGGCTCGGCGACCTCACGGCGGAACAGGCCGAGCGGGCCCAGGAGCGGTACGGCATCCCGCCCGGCACGATCACTCCGGGGCACGACCGGCACCCCCTGACCCTGCGCCTGCTCGCCGAGGTGCGGGCCGCGCTGCCCCCCGATGTGCCGGGCAGGCCCGGGACCGAGGAGGTCTTCGCCGCCCACCTGGACCTCACCTGCGTCCGCATCGCCGTCCGGATCGGGGCTCAGGCCGAGCCCCGGCTCCGTGGCGCGGAGGTCCGCAGGCTGGCGGCGAAGGTGGCCGGCCAGGTCCATGAGGCGGCCAGGCGCTGCCTCGGGCCGGGCCAGGGCGAGCTGGACAGGACGGCGTTCGAGGAGATCTTCCCCTGGCGCACGGGCTGGGCCTCGGCGGTCCTCACCGAAGGGCTGCTGGTCCCGGCGGGCGCGGGATACCGCTTCGCCCACGAGGAGCTGGGCGACTGGGTGCAGGGAGCCCACCTCGACCTGGACTCGGCACTGCACTCGCTGGTCCACCGCTGGCACGCGGAGGGAACGCCCGAGGAGCACGCACCCGCCCCGCGGCCGGTGCCCGGTCCGCCGGAGGCGGCGGAACCCCGGAACCTTCCCGTGCCGCGCCATCGCATCGGCCCGGTGCTCCAGGCGATGCTCCTGCTGGAACGGCGGCAGGGACACGCGGCGCTGGCCCACCGGATGGCGGACCTGATCGAGGCGATGGACCGCCTGCCGTCCCTGCCGGGGCAGCGGGACCGACTCACCGACGCGACCTGGTGGGCAGCCCGCCTGCTCCGGGAGAGCCTGCTCAGGGTCGAGGACGCCCGGCCCTACGTCGGGGTGCTGCGGGTACTCGCCGGACGGATCACCCGGCGTTCCCTGTCCGGCGGCGGGCCGGCCTCGCTCGGCCCCTACGCCGCATACGGGCCGTGGTTCTGGCGCCGTGTCCGGCTGCCCGAGGACGACCGGATCGACCTGCTGCGCCGTCTCCTGCCCGCCGACGGCGCCTCCCGCACGGACGGCTCCGAACGCTATCTGGACGCCGTGTCCCGGCGTCTGGCCGCCCGTCCCACGACCGTCCAGGCACTGCTGTGCCGCTGGTTCACCGACGAGAGCCCGCTGCCCGCGGAGGAAGGCGTGCCGATGCGGCTCACCGTGGCCGCCGCCGCGCAGGCCCTCCTGTACGCCCGCCGGGAGCTCGCCGTCGACGACCTGGCCGAGGCACTCGTCGACACGGACCACCCGCGTGCCACCGAACTGCTCGCCACCCTCGCCGAGGACGAACCCGCCGCTCTCTGCCGAGCCGTCGACCGCTGGGCGCGCGACGAGGAGCGGCCCGAGCGGCGCGCGGCCGCGGCCGCCCACGCCACGCTCGCCGCCGACCGCACCCTTCCCGGCCCCGAACGCGCGCTGCTGCGCGGCGCGGCCCTGTCCCTGCTGGCCCGGCCGGACGACACGGCCCTGCACGCCCAGGCGCTCACCGTCCTCGTAGGGGATCCGGATACGGGGGGCCGCCATCTGCCGCAGGCCCTGCGGGTCTTCGCCGCTGGAGACCCCCGGCTCCCGGTCACCCTGCTCACGAAGGTCTTCGCCGAGCACCCCGAGCCGGTGCTCGCCGCGCTCCAGGCGCGCCTGTCGCTGCCCGGCGCGGCCGCGGGCGACGTCCTGCGGGAACTGGCCTCCTCAGACACGCCCGCCCTGGCCCTGCACGCCCCGGGCCTCGTACGCGACTACATCGACAGCCGCGGCCGCCACGGCGAGGACGCCGGGCCGGGGACCGCCGCCTACGTCGACGTCAGGCTGGAGCAGAGCCCGGCCGCCCGGGCGCTGCTGCTTCCCCTGCTGGCCGGGCTGCTGCGCGACCCTCCCGTGCCACCGCCCGTACGTGCCGCGCTCGCCCAGGTGCTGGCAGCCCCGGGGAGCGCCGCTTCGAGGCCGCTGCGGGCCGAGCTGCTGGAGGCGCTGCTGGAGTTCGAACAGGACACCGGCAGGGACCCGGAGGCCCTCGACGCCCTGCTGCGGGCGGCCGCCGCAGGATCCGGCCGCCGCCCCGAGGCCCGCACACGGGCCCTGGTCCACCGCACCGGGACGCTCCTCGCTCGGACACCCGAGGGCGCGGCCCGCTTCGACCGAGGGCTCGTCGAACTCGCCCGGGACGTCCCCGGATTCGCGGCCCTCGTCACCCGCTGGCTGGCGGACGCCCCACAGGAGTGGGCCGCCGTCGTGGGCTCGGGCGCCCGGCGCACGGTCGAGGCCCTCGACGGTTCGCGGTCCGGCATCCCGATGCCGATGCAGGCCGCGGGACGTGAGCATGGCAGTCTTAGACCTGCGTAATGGACACACACACGTACACAGGTTCGGGCGAGGAGCGGTCACAGTGCACTGCTGGCGTGGCTTGGAGGACATCCCTGAGGGCTGGGGACGCAGCGTCGTCACCATCGGGTCCTACGACGGGGTGCACCGCGGACACCAGCTGATCATCGGCCGGGCCGTCGAGCGGGCGCGCGAGCTCGGGGTGCCCTCCGTCGTCGTCACCTTCGACCCGCACCCCAGCGAGGTCGTCCGCCCCGGCACGCACCCGCCGCTGCTCGCACCGCACGACCGGCGCGCCGAGCTGATGGCCGGGCTCGGGGTGGACGCGGTGCTGATCCTGCCGTTCACCGCCGCCTTCTCGCAGCTCTCGCCGGCCGACTTCATCACGAGGGTGCTCGTCGACAAGCTGCACGCGAAGCTGGTCATCGAAGGCCCCAACTTCCGCTTCGGACACCGGGCGGCGGGCAACGTCACCTTCCTCGCCGAGCTCGGTCCGACGTACGACTACGAGACCGAGGTCATCGACCTCTACGTGAGCGGTGACGCGGGCGGCGGCGAGCCGTTCTCCTCCACGCTCACCCGCCGTCTGATCGCCGAGGGCGACGTCGCGGGGGCGGCGGAGATCCTCGGCCGCCCGCACCGGGTCGAGGGCGTCGTGGTGCGCGGAGCGCAGCGCGGCCGCGAGCTCGGCTTCCCCACGGCCAACGTGGAGACCCTGCCGCACACCGCGATCCCCGCCGACGGTGTCTACGCCGGCTGGCTCACGGTCGACGGCGAGGCGATGCCCGCCGCCATCTCCGTGGGCACGAACCCGCAGTTCGACGGCGTCGAGCGGACCGTCGAGGCGTACGCGATCGACCGCGTCGGCCTCGACCTGTACGGGCTGCACGTCGCGGTGGACTTCCTCGCCTATGTACGGGGCATGCTGAAGTTCGAGTCGATCGACGACCTGATCGTGGCGATGGCCGACGACGTGAAGCGGTCCGGCGAGCTGATCGCGGCGTACGAACGGGCCTGACGCCGGCCGGCGCACCCGCACCGACCGGATCGCCGGGCGGCGGGGTGCCCGGGTGGGCGAAGCGGGACGGCCGGGCGATCCGGCCGGGGCGACCCGCCACGGCCGCGAGTCCAGGCCCCGAGTCAGGAGACGCCCGTCCCCGCCGCCCAGTGGCAGGCCACCTGGGTCAGACCGCCCCCCTCCAGCACCGGAAGATCCTGGGTGCGGCACGCGTCCGCGACGCCCGCCCGCTCCGCCTCGCCCGAGGCGAGGACCTGGCAGCGGGCGTGGAAGCGGCACCCGGACGGGACCTTCGAGGGGTCCGGCGGCTCGCCCGTCAGGATCACCGGCTCGCCGTCCGCCTCCGGCAGCACGGACAGCAGCGCCTGGGTGTACGGGTGCCGGGGAGCCGTGAGGATCTGCTCGACGTCACCCGTCTCCACGATCCGGCCGAGATACATCACCGCCACCCGGTCCGCGATGTTCCAGGCCAGTCCCAGGTCGTGCGTCACCACCAGCGCCGACAGGCCCAGCTCGTCACGCAGCCGCAGCAGCAGCGCCAGGATCTCACCGCGCACCGAGGCGTCCAGCGAGGCCACGGGCTCGTCGGCGACGATGAGCTCCGGCTCCAGGACCAGCGCGCCCGCGATGACGACGCGCTGGCGCTGACCGCCGGACAGCTCGTGCGGGTAACGCAGGAAGAACCGCTCCGGAGGCCGCAGCCCCGCCCGTGCCAGCGCCCCTGACACGGCTCCGCGCTCGTCGCCCGCGTAGCCGTGGATACGCAGGCCCTCCGCCACCGCGTCGTACACCGTGTGGCGGGGGTTGAGGGAGCCGCTGGGATCCTGGAGCACCAGCTGCACCCGCTTGCGGTACGCCTTGAGGGCCCGGCCCCCGTAGTCCAGAGGCACACCGTCGAAGGTGACCCGGCCGGCCGTGGGCGGCACCAGACCCAGCAGCGACCGGGCGAGCGTCGTCTTCCCGCAGCCCGATTCGCCGACCAGGGCGACGATCTCACCGGGGCTGATGTCGAGGTCGACCCCGTCGACCGCCAGCGCGGTCGCCGCGCCCCGCCGGCCGGGGAAGGCCACCTGCAGGGCCTGGGCACTGAGCAGGGGAGCCGGGGGAGTGGTCGTCATGAGCTGCTCCTTGCTTCCTCGGTGCCGCCGTGCGGACCGGGCGTCGCGGTGGCTTCCGGTCCCACCAGCACGCAGGCCGCCCGCCGCGACGGGCCGGCCGGGCGCAGCGCCGGGTCCTCGGTGGCACAGGAGTCGAGCGCCGCGGTGCAGCGCGGATGGAACGTACAGCCGGAGGGCAGAGCCGACGGGTCCGGCGGGTCGCCCGGCAGGCCGCGCGGCGCGTGCCGCGACGTGAGGTCACCGATGCGGGGGAAGGCGGCCGAGAGGGCGCTGCCGTAGGGGTGCCTGGCGCTCTCGTACACCTGCTTGGCGGGGCCCTCCTCGACGACCCGGCCGGCGTACATCACCGACAGCCGGTCGCATGTGTCGGAGAGCACCGCCAGGTCATGGCTGATCATGATCAGGCCGAGGTCCTGGTCGCTGACGAGCTGCTCGATCAGCCGCAGGATCTGCGCCTGGATCATCACGTCGAGAGCCGTGGTGGGTTCGTCGGCGATGATCAGCCGTGGGTCGCAGGCCAGCGCCATCGCGATCATCACGCGCTGGCGCTGACCCCCGGACAGCTCGTGCGGATAGGCGTCGGCGCGGGCGGCCGGCAGCCCCACCTGCTCCAGCAGTTCACCCGCCCGCCTGCGCGCGGCCGCCGGGGTCTCCTTGCTGTGGAGCAGAATCGGTTCGGCGATCTGGTCCCCGATGCGGTGCACGGCGTTCAGGGAGTGCATCGCGCCCTGGAACACGATCGACGCCCCCGCCCAGCGCACGGCGCGCAACCGTCCCCACTTCATGGTGAGGACGTCCTCGCCGTCCAGCAGGATCTCGCCGCTCAGGGTCGCGGAGGCGGGCAGCAGTCGCAGCAGCGCGAGCGCCAGCGTCGACTTCCCGCAGCCGGACTCCCCGGCGATGCCCAGCTTCCGGCCCGCCTCGACCCGCAGGTCGACACCTCGCACGGCGGGGACGGCCGAGGCCCCGGATCCGTAGGTCACATGCAGATTCCGGACGTCGAGCAGCGGCCGCCCGGTCTCCGGCTTCGGAACGCTCTCGGTCTTCACGGCGGTCAACGGGACACCCCCAGCTTGGGGTTGAGCACGGACTCGACGGTGCGGCCGCACAGCGTGAACGCGAGGGCGACGACCGCGATGGCGAGTCCGGGCGGAGCGAGGTACCACCAGTTGCCTGAGCTGACCGCTCCGGCCTCACGGGCGTCCTGGAGCAGCCCGCCCCAGGAGACGATCGTGGGATCGCCGAGCCCGAGGAAGGCGAGGGTCGCCTCGGTGAGGATGGCGGTGGAGATCACCAGCGTCGTCTGTGCGAGCACCAGGGGCATCACATTGGGCAGCACGTGCCGGGACATGATGTGCCCGTGCCCGCCGCCGAGGGCCCTGGAGCGCTCGATGTACGGACGTGACTCCACGGACAGGGTCTGGGCGCGCACCAGTCGCGCGGTCGTCGGCCAGGTCGTCACACCGATGGCGAGCACCGTCGTCCAGAGGGACCGTGAGAGAACGGTGGCCAGCGCGATGGCGAGCACCAGTGTCGGCATCACCAGGAACCAGTCGGTGATCCGCATGACGACGTTGCCGTACCACCCCTTGAAGTGCCCGGCCGTGATGCCCACCAGGGTTCCGATGGCCACGGAGAGGAACGCGGCGAGCAGGCCGACGGTCAGTGACACGCGCGTCCCCCAGACCAGGAGGGCGAGCAGACTGCGGCCGAACTGGTCGGTGCCGAGGGGGAACTCGGCGCTCGGCGACTCCAGCGGGCCGCCCGGCGCGTCGGTGACGCTCTGCGAGCCGGCGCCCACCAGCAGCGGGGCGGCCAGTGCGGTCAGGGCGATCAGCGCGAGCGCGACCAGGCCGGCGAGACCGGCCCGGTGACCGCGGTACTGCCGCCAGAACCGGGCCGCCGCGAGACGCCGGCGGGTCCAGGTCAGCGCGCGCGGGCCGATGGCGGGCGCGGCGTCGGTCGTGGTCGTCATCGGCCCACCCGGGGATCGAGGAGCGGATAGAGCACATCGGCGAGCGTGTTCATCAGGATCACGGCGGCGGCGAAGAGGAAGAACAGCGCCTGCACCAGTGGCAGGTCGGGAACGCTCAGCGCTTGGTAGAACAGTCCGCCCAGGCCGGGCCAGGAGAACACCGTCTCCACCAGGATGGCGCCCGCCACCGTGTTGCCCAGGTTGACGAAGAGCAGCGTCACCGTCGGCAGCATCGCGTTCGGGACGGCGTGCCTGCGGCGTACGAGGTCGTCGCGCAGCCCTTTCGCCCGGGCCGTCGTCAGGTAGTCGCTGCCCATCTCGTCGAGCAGCGAGGAGCGCATCACCAGCAGGGTGCGCGCGTACTCGACGGCCACGAGGGTGACGACCGGCAGCACGAGGTGGTGGGTCACGTCGAGGACGTAGGCGAGACCGCTCTCGCTGCCGGACTCCATGCCGCCGGTCGGGAAGAGTCCGGGGATCGGCCCGATGCCGACCGAAAGGGTGATGATCAGGAGCAGACCGAGCCAGAACGAGGGCACCGAGTAGAGCGTCAGCGCGAAGGCGGTGTGGAAGCGGTCGCCTGCCGAACCGTTACGCCAAGCGGATCTGGCCCCCAGCCAGATGCCGATCGCCGTGTAGATCACGAACGCGGAGCCGGTGAGTAGCAGCGTCGCCGGCAGCGCCTCACTGATCTTGTCCATGACGGGGGCGCGGAACTGGTACGACGTACCGAAGTCCCCGGTCAGGGCCTTGCCGCAGTACTCGGTGAACTGCTGCCACAGCGGCAGGTCCAGGCCGAATTCCTTGCGCATCGCGGCGATCTGCTCGGTCGACACCTGTCGGCCGCCGGTCATCTGCTTGACCGGGTCGCCTGGGATCAGACGGAACAGGAAGAAACTGGTGACCAGCACGGCGAACAGCGAGACGGCCGCACCGGCCAGCTTGCCCGCCGCATACCGGAGGTACGCGGTCGTGCTGCGGGAGCGTGGACCACGGGCCGACGGCCCGGCCGGAGCCGGGTCGTCGACCCGCACGGTGTCCACGCCCGCCGCGCCCTTCAGGAGCGCGGGAGTGCTTTCAGTGCTCATGGACTATTCACGGTCTTCCGCGGTGGAACGACGACGCATGGCGAACAGGAGCCCGCCACCGGCGAGGACGACTACGGCGATCCCGACACCGATGAGGACTCCGGTGGAGCTGCCGCCGTCGGACGAGTCGCCCGAGGCACCGGCGGCCGGGACCGCCGACCACCAGCTCCAGTAGCCGTCCTGACCGTAGATGTTGCCCGCGTCCGACGGCATGGTCGTGATGGACTCGATCTGGTCGGTGCGGTAGGCCTCGACGGCATTCGGGTACGCCATGACATTCATGTACCCCGTGTCGTACAGCCGCGACTCCATCCGCTTCACGAGGTCGGCCCGTTTGGCGGGGTCGTATTCCGCCAACTGCTTCGCGTAGAGCTCGTCGTACGGCTTGTCGCAGATGAAGTTGTCGGTCGCCGCCGTCTCCTTCGGCTCGGCCGGGAGCGCGGCACAGGTGTGGATCGACATCACGAAGTCGGGGTCCGGATTGACGGACCAGCCGTCGAACGCCAGGTCGTACTCACCGGCGTACCAGGGGTCGGAGACGTTGTCACGGCAGTCGACGTCCAGGCCGATGCCGAGGTCGCCCCACCACTCCTGGAGGTACTTGCCGATCGCCTTGTCGTTCGGGTCCGTGGCATGGCACAGGATGCGGAAGTCGAGCGGCTTGCCGTCCTTGCCGGTCCGCTTGCCCGCGCCGTTCTTCCTGTAGCCCGCCTCGTCGAGGAGTGCGCCGGCCTTCGCCGGGTCGTAGGCGAGCTTCTGCTCCGCCGACGGCTTCCAGAAGTACGAGTCGAAGCGGGGCGGGATGTAGCCCTCGCCCTCCGTGGCGTAGCCCTGGAAGACCTTGTCGATGATGGCCGTGCGGTCCACGGCCATGAACAGCGCCCGGCGGACCTTCTGGTCCAGCAGGGCGGGGTGGCCGTCGCCGAACTTCTTGCCGTCCTTGGTCCGCGCGCCCGGGTTGGTCGCCAGTGCGTAGAAGCGCCGGCCCGGGGCGTCGTTCACCTTGATGTTGTCGGCGGTCTTCAGCGACGCGGCCTGTGCGGGGGTCAGACTCGGACTGCCGGCGACGAAGGAGACCTCACCCTTTCGGAGAGCGGCGACGGCGGCGTCCTGGTCCTTGTAGTACCGGAAGACGAGCTCGTCGAACTTGGGCGCACCCCGCCAGAAGTCCTTGTTGGCCTCCAGCTTCACATAGCTGTCGACCTTGTAGTCCGTCAGGATGAACGGGCCGTTCCCGACGATCGGGAACTTCGTGTTGTTGTTGAACTTGGAGAAGTCGCCGACCTTCTCCCAGACGTGCTCGGGAACGATGGGCACGTCCAGCGCCGTCATCGTGGCCTGCGGCTGCTTCAGCTCGACGACCAGTTTGTCCGGGCTGGGCGCGGTCACCTTCTTGAAGTTGGAGACGAAGCTGCCGTTGGAGGTCGCGGCTCCCTCGTCGGTCATCATCGTGTTGAAGGTCCATGCCGCGTCCTCGGCGGTCGCCTTCTCGCCGTCCGACCACGTCGAGTCGGTCCGGATGGTGTATGTCCACGTCAGCTTGTCGGCCGAGGGCTCCCACGCGGTGGCGAGGCCCGGGACCGTGTGATTGTCCTTGGCGTCGTAGTTGGTGAGGAAGTCGTACATCAGCCGCATGATGCTCGTGGAGAGCAGCCGCTGCGCGAGGAACGGGCTCAGGGAGTCGACGCTCTGCGCGACCGCGACCGTGAGCGTCGACTTCCCGTCGGCGGCCCGCGCCTCCTGCGGCGCGGGGCCGAGCGGGTTTCCGGGGACCACGGATCCGGCGGCCAGCGCCAGTGCGGCGACTCCGGAGGCGAGAAGGACACGCAGACGGCCGCGTGGGCGGGAGGGGCGTGGAGGGAATCTTGTGACCATGGACGGGACCTCACGTCATGACTCGCACGGTGAAGGCGGGATGATCTCTGGTTCGCCAGCTGGTGATGGAGAGGTTTATCAGCGCCGGTCGAGCGCGTCAACGGTCCGTCAAACCGTGTGTGGTCTGCGGGAATGCGATGAGGGCCCGCACCGTGTATACGGTGCGGGCCCTCATTGGTTCAGACCTCTACTGCCCTACTGCTGAGGCGCCGACGGCGGCTGCGGAGGGTGCTGCTGCCAGCCCGCCGGCGGAACGGGGCCCTGCGGTTCGGGCTGTCCGGGCTGATGTGCCTGGCCATCGTGGTGCACGGGCTGCGGAGGCGGACCGGCCGGATTTCCGCCGGGCTGCGCCTGGGGAGGCGGCTGCTGCTGCCAGGCGTTGTTCTGCGGACCCGGCGCGGGGTGCGCCGGGTACGACTGCTGCGGCGGGGGCTGCTGCCCCGGGTACGGCTGCTGCTGCGGCTGTCCCGGATAGGGCTGCTGTCCCCCGTACGGCTGCTGGGGCGGATACGGCTGCTGCCCGGGGTACGGCTGTCCGGGGTACTGCTGTCCCGGGTACGGCTGACCGGGCTGTCCACCGTACGGCTGCTGGCCGGGCACCTGCTGGCCTCCCGGCATGGGCGGGGCGAACTGCGGCGGCGGGTTGCTGCCGTCGGTCGTCCACAGCCCCTGCTGCTGCTGGGCCCGCTGGAAGTCCTCCGCGACGAGCGCGGAGAGGTTGAAGTACGCCTCGCGGGTCTTGGGGCGCATCATGTCGAGGTCGACCTCGGCGCCGGCCGACAGGTGCTCGTCGAACGGCACGACCACCACACCGCGGCAACGGGTCTCGAAGTGCTGCACGATGTCGTCGACCTTGATCATCTTCCCGGTCTCGCGGACACCGGAGATGACGGTCAGGGAGCGCTGCACCAGTTCCGCGTAGCCGTGCGCCGACAGCCAGTCCAGGGTGGTGGACGCGCTGGAGGCGCCGTCGACGGACGGCGTCGAGATGATGATCAGCTGATCGGCGAGGTCCAGTACGCCGCGCATCGCGCTGTAGAGCAGGCCGGTGCCCGAGTCGGTGAGGATGATCGGGTACTGCTTGCCCAGGACCTCGATCGCCCGGCGGTAGTCCTCGTCGTTGAAGGCCGTGGAGACCGCCGGGTCCACGTCGTTGGCGAGGATCTCGAGACCGGAGGGCGCCTGCGAGGTGAAGCGCCTGATGTCCATGTACGAATTGAGGTACGGGATCGCCTGGACCAGGTCGCGGATGGTCGCCCCGGTCTCGCGGCGCACCCGGCGGCCGAGTGTGCCGGCGTCCGGGTTGGCGTCGATGGCGAGGATCTTGTCCTGACGCTCGGTGGCCAGCGTCGAGCCGAGCGCGGTGGTCGTCGTGGTCTTGCCCACCCCGCCCTTGAGGCTGATCACCGCGATCCGGTAGCACGACAGCACCGGTGTGCGGATCAGATCCAGCTTGCGCTGCCGCTCGATCTCCTCCTTCTTCCCGCCCAGCTTGAAACGGGAGGCGGCGGACGGGGTACGGCTGCTCTTGGCCTTCTGCTTGCCCCGGACCAGCCGGTCCGACGACAGCTCCACGGCAGCCGTGTAACCGAGCGGGGCACCCGGCACCGAGCGCTCGCGCTGGTCATGGGTGACCGGCGTCGGCCAGGCGGCCCCGGTGCGCGGGTCGACGGGCGGGGCCTGGGGGGCCTGCTGAGCGGGCGGCTGGGGCTGGTAGCCCTCGGGCTGCTGCTGTGGCTGCTGCTGAGCGGGCAGGTTCGGGGAGCCCTGGGCCGGCTGCTGCGGGGGCAGCGGGAGGCCCTGCGCGGGGAACCGAGGCTGCTGACCTGCTCCCGGAGCCGGGAACCCGTAACCGCCCTGAGGCTGTGCGCCCGGCGGCAGCTGCGGTGCGCCCTGGGCGGGGAACTGCTGCTGCGGTGCCTGCGGGAATCCGTAACCGCCCTGCTGGGGGGCCTGCGGGAATCCGTAACCACCCTGCGCCGCGGGCGCGTTGGGCTGAACCGGCTGCTGGGGCGCCGGCGGGACCGGCTGCTGCGAGGGCGGTGGCGGCGTCTGGTTCTGCGGGAATCCGTAGCCGCCCGGAGCTCCGGCGGCCGGCGCCTGCTGGTGCTGTGCGGGCCACTGCTGCGCGGGCTGGGGGGCGCTCGGCTGCGGCGCGGCCGGCTGGAAGGCGGGCGGCAACGGTGGAAGGGCGCTCGGCGGGGGCATCGCGGGGGACCACGGGGCCGGCGCGTTCGGCGGCACGGCACCCTGAGGCGCGTCGGCGGACGGTGTGCCGCCCGGCGGCGTGCCCCGGGGTGCCGAGGCGTGCGGTGCCGGGGCCTGCGGTGCCGGGGCCTGGGGGGCCGCAGGCCGGGGCGGGTCCGTCACGAAGTCCGCGGGCTCGTCGGCCCGCTCGTCATCCGTGTCCGGTCCGCCGCCTGCCCGTACGGGTTCCCGCGCCGTGTCCGTCTCCGGGGCGTCGGCCGCGTCGTCCGCTTCCGGGGCCTTCTCGTCCACGGGACCGGAAAACTCCCTGCCGTCGGCCTCGGACGGGACGGCCGGGGATGCGGGCCCAGCGGAATCGCCGGTACCGGAGGGCTCGGCCTGGGCCTCGGTCTTGGCCGCCTCGCGCTCGGCGATCTCCTGCTTCAGCGCGGCAGGAGAGAACCGCATGGTGGAGCCGCTCTCCACATCGCCGCCGCCGAACGCTCCGCTCACGGCCTCCGGCTCCTCGGACACCGAAGCGGGAGTGACCGAAGCGGGAGTGGCCGGGGCGGGTGCCGGCGGAACGGGCGCGAAGGAAGGCGAAGGCGGCTCGGACGAGGCGGCGGACGCCGCCTCGGAAGGCGCCGCCTGCCAGCCGGGCTCGAACCGGCCGGAGGCCGACAGCCCCGGTCCGGACAGCGGCGCACCCTGCGGCGGAGGCGGCGCCAGGTGCGACCCCGTTCCCCCGGACGCGTCACCCGGCGCGCTCTGCGTGTACCAGGCGGGCGGGGTGTAGTCGATGGTGAACTCACCCGTCATCTCGGCGGGATCCGCGTCGGACGACTCGTCGACGGGCGTGTTCCATCCCCCGCTGATTTCGTCCCGATCGCCGTTCACTTTGCCTCCTGGTGTGGTCGAGCACCCTTGTGCCGTGGTGGGTGGGGGCGACCGTTCCCGTTGTCCGGTCCGCCCGGCTCTCCCCCTTGCGACGCGCAGTGCCTGCCCGCAGGTTCCTCTGCCGCGCACCACCCACCCTAATCGCCATGGGGCGCACTACGGCAGGCCGTATCGCGCAGCGGTGACTGTCCCGTAGGTCACGTACGGCCCTCACATGAGAAGGGAGCGGCAGAACATGAGGGAACGGGTCATTTGTCGCGCACCGGTACGGGGCCGGACAAGGTGCGGGGGCGGCCGTCCCGGACAGCCGCCCCCGCACCGCGCCCTCGGCTACGTGAGGTCGAACTCACCGTCGCGCGCGCCCAGTACGAACGCGCGCCACTCCGCCTCCGTGTAGCGCAGCACGGTCTCCGGGTCCAGCGACGAGCGCATGGCGACCGCGCCTCCCGGGAGATGAGCGATCTCGACGCGTTCCTCCACGTTCTCGGTACCGGGTGCGCTCAGCCACTCCACATCCGAGATGTCGAGAGCGTAGAGCTCGTCCTTTTCCTGCTGGGTGCCCATGCGCCCGTCCCTTCGGTCGAACTGTGCCGTTCCCCGTCCATGATCCTGAAAAGCGGCGGATCCGGAGGGCGAACGAGAGAGGATTCAGTCCATCCTGCGAGCGGTGCCCAGCAATCCCGTCTCGACATCCGTCGCACCGGTCATCACCCAGTGGCGCTCACGGCCCGCCACCCAGAGGGTGACACCGTCCGCCAGCGTGGGCAGGGCGTCACTCTCGGCGCGGGCGAGTCCCAGGATCCGGCCGATCTGCTCCGCCTCGGCCGGCGACACCCGCTGAATGCCCACGAGCGTCGCCGCCCGCATCAACCGGGGTGCCACCGGGCTCAGATAGGGCAGCAGAGTCAGCACCGACTGCCACGGCGAGGACACCACCCGGCCGCGAGGCGGACGCATGCCGCAGTCGCGCACCACCACCACCGGGCTGCCCACGGTCGCCCCGGTCGGCGGGACCCGGCCCACGTCATGGAGCGAGATGCACTCCAGGCCGGCACCCGCCGCCTGAGCCAGCGTGGTCCACGCCTGGGTGCGTCCCGTCTCGACCGCCACCCGCGCCCCGGTACCGGCCGCACGCAGCGCCAGCACCTGCGCGGTCCACAGACCGCCGATCAGCAGGACGTCGTACGGCGTCGGCCGGTGGAACCCGATCATCTGCGGGCGTCCTTCGGCGTCGTCGCCGATGATCACGCCGTCGTCCCCCACCGGCAGGGACAGTGCGCCGAGGTGGTCGGCGGCCAGGGTGTGGCCTGCGTGGCGAGGGCCCAGCAGGCCCCGCCTCGGAGCGAGGTGCTTCGTCACTGCGCGCCTCCCAGCGGGAGCGTGGCCAGGACACCAGGCAGCTGTTCGCGGTCCAGCCGCACGAGGCCGACCTCCGCGTGCCGTGCGGCCTGCTCCAACGTCCGTCGTACGCCGACCAGTTCGGTGTCCGAGCCGCCGGTGATCCGCACATGGCCGCGCACCGACACATGCCCCTGGTGCGCGCCGCGTCGCACCGTCAGGCTGAACGTCGTCGCGTACGCGGGCACCGAGGTCAGCAGCGCGACGAGCCGCGGCAGCGGCGTCGCCCCCCGGCCCAGTTCGGGCCAGCGGTCCACCGCGTAGGTGGTGTGCCAGCGGTCGTCGCAGCGCCAGACCCGCGTCGTCTCCGCCGTCCGTCGCTGCGGCGCCGCATCGGGGCGTCCGGCGCGCGCAGACAGGATGGGGTTGGCGCACGCGGACGTCGCCACGGCGGAGTTCAGCTCGTCCTGGTCCAGGACCGAGGCACGGAACCCCGCGCCGGTGACCCGGCTCGCCACATGGTCCGCGACCCGCACCAGACAGCGCTGGGCGCCTCCCATCCCGCCGCCGCGGGCTTCCACGGCCTCCCGGCACAGCTCGGGATCCAGCTTCACCGCGACCCAGGTCATCCGCAGGGCGGGCGCCCCGGTCCGGTCCTGGAGAGGGGCGTACGAGAGCCGGGCCACCGACCGCTCCGGCAGATGCGGTGCGGGAGCGGGCCGCACCTGCTGCACGAGCTGTGCGGACTCCAGCACGATGTCGTCCACCGCGAGCGCGTCGCCCAGGAGGGACAGCGGAAGCGCCCGCGCGCCCATGGCCTGGCGGAGCGACTCACCACTGGCCTCGACCCGTACGACCGCCGTCAGGAACGTGCCGTCCCCGACCATGCCCACGGTGCGGCGTGCGCCGTCCACATAGATATAGGGAGCGAATCCCGGCACGTTCTCCGCCACCGGAGCCAACTGCGGCTCCGTATCGGCGGTGGGTGCCGTCGCCGTACGCCTGCGGTGGCGGAGGGACGACACGGTCGACAGCCAGTCCTGCACGGCCCGGCCACGGCGGCGTACCACCGCGAGGAGGATCAGGAGACAGGCGATCACACCGGCGGGGATCAGCCACGCACCGCCGAGCGCCGCCCCCACCACGGCGACCGCCAGGGCCGCTTCGACGAGCACCATCTGCCGGAGCGCGGGTCCGACGCGGCCGGTCCTGGAGATCGAATGGAGCGTGGTCGCGGCGGGAGCGTCCGCCGGCCGGTGGGGAGCCGTGCCGTCAGGCCCGTTGCTGCGTTGCCGCCGGGAAGAGCCGGACGTTCGGTGGGTGGACCGCCTGGTGCGCTCCCCCGTCGCTGCAGCCATCGCCGCGTTGCCCCCTCGTGTCCGTATTCACCGTTTTTTGCACGGGCGTTGATCGGGCGATCACCCTACCTGAGCGGTGAGAGCCAAGTGCCAACAGGCATAGTAGGGGTCCCGGTCGGGGGCAGCGGCCCGCGGAGGGTGTGGGAACCTGGTCGCCCACTGGGGAGAAGGGGCAGCGCGCACATGGCATCACGGCGGGACGAACTCAATGCCTACACCTTCGCGAAGCGGAGGTTGGTCGCACAGTTCCTGCAGCCCCACCCGTCCGGCTCGGAGGAGGGCGCCCCGCGCCCGCTCCGGGCGGTGGTGCCGGGAGCGATCGTCGGCGTGGTCGTCCTCGCGGTGTTCGGGGCGTGGGGGATGTTCAAGCCGGTTGCGCCCCAGGAATGGGACACCCCCTATGAGAACGTCATCATCGCCAGCAAATCCACCACCCGCTATGTGGTGTTGAAGACCGACGGCAAGACGCAGCTCCACCCGGTGCTCAACATGTCCAGCGCCAAGCTCCTCCTCGCCCCGGACAAGGGGAAGGTCGTCAACGTCGACGAATCGGTCCTCGACAGCGGCAAGATCCCGCACGGGGCGACCCTCGGCATCCCGTACGCCCCGGACCGCCTGCCCGGCACGTCCGACGCCGGCTCCTCGAAGCGCTGGGCGGTCTGCGAGCGGCCCGGAGAGGGCGGACGGGCCATCCAGAAGGCAGCCTTCGTCTTCGCCGAGCGCGAGCAGAAGAAGACCGAGGGCACGGGCAAGCTGCGCGGCGGCGAGCTGATGTACGTCGAGGGCCCGGGGCCGGACCGCACCCGCTACATCGTCGACGCCGCGGGCAAGGCGTACCCGGTGGAGAACGACGAACTGCTGCTGCGCACCCTGGTCGACCAGGACCGCACCCCGCAGCGGGTCTCCGGCGACTGGCTCGCCACCCTGCACACCGGCGACAAGGTGACCTTCCCGGCCATCGAGGGACCTCCCGGGACCGACGCGGGCGTTCCGGGGAAGCTGCAGCCCGAGGACAACAGGGTGGGCATGATCCTGGCGGCGACCTCCGGTACCAGGACCCAGCAGTACGTGGTCCTCCAGGGCAGGGTCGCCCCGGTCTCCGACTTCGTCGCCAAACTCCTGCTCAGCAGCCGCGCCCTGGTCAGCCTCGACCAGGACGGCAAGGCCAAGCCCGTCAGCGCCGGCGCCTTCGAGCCAGGTGAGGCGTTCGGGCAGGAGCGGGACTGGCCCAAGAGCGAGCCGACACCCGTCAACTCCGCGAGCACGGCGAGCGGGAGCCGCAACACCGTGTGCAACGTCTTGCGCGGCGTGTCCGAGGACGACGGAGCCGCCACGCTCAGCACCTGGGCGGGCACGGCCTTCCCCGCCACGCTCCCCACCGGCTCCAGCAGCGCTTACGTCACCCCCGGATCCGGCCAGCTCTTCCGGCAGTTCAAGGGGTCCAGCCCCGAATCCGGTCCTCTCTTCCTGGTGACCGACACCGGCCTGCGGTACGCCATGCAGTCCAACGGCGACGGCGTGCAGGACGACTCGGGCATCGGCGAGTCCGGCACGGAGAAGGAGAGGGAGCAGAGCCGGCAGGAGGCCCAGCAGGCGCAGAACCGGCTCGGTTACAAGGACGTCGATCCCGCGCCGGTCCCCGCCGCGTGGTCCGCCTTCCTGCCGACGGGGCCTCGCCTCTCGACGGGTGCCGCACGTCAGCCGCAGGGTTCGTGAGGAGCGACCACGTGACCACGCACCCCACTCCGATCCGCTGCCGACGGCTGCTCACGGCCGCTGCCGCCACCGGTGTCCTCCTCGTCACGCTGCCGGCGCTGCCGGCGGCGGCGGACGACGCCACCCAGTGCACCTTCCCGTCGAAGAAGTACGCGGGCCGCCCTTGGGCGCTGCAACGCGTGCTGATGGACGAACTGTGGGAGCAGTCCACGGGCAAGGGCGTGCGGGTGGCCGTCATCGACACCGGCGTCGACGTCAAGAACCCCCAGCTGACGAAGGCCGTGGACGCCGGGAGCGGCCGCAACTTCCTGCCGAAGGACCTCAAGGACGACGACGGCAGGGAGATCGAGCGCGGCAAGGAGAACGGCACCACCGACGTGGTCGGCCACGGCACCAAGGTCGCAGGCATCATCGCCGCGCGCGAGGTGGAGGGCACCGGATTCACCGGCCTGGCCCCCGACGCGACGATCATCCCGATCCAGCAGAACGACGCCGAGGGCCACGGGACCGCGGAGAAACTGGCAGAGGCCATCCGTTACGCCGCCGGCGAGGGGGACGCGGACGTCATCAACATCTCCCAGGACACGGCCAACGCGGTGAAGCCCACGCCCCTCCTGGAACAGGCGGTGAACGAGGCCCTGGCCAAGGAGATCGTCGTGGTCGCCTCGGCCGGCAACGACGGACTGGGCGGAAAGGTCAAGAAGACCTACCCGGCCTCGTACGCCGGTGTGCTGGCCGTCGCCTCGTCGGACCGTAACAACGAACGGGCGGCCTTCTCCCAGTCCGGCGACTTCGTGGGCGTCGCGGCCCCCGGCGTGGACATGATCTCCACGGTCCCGGGCGGAGGCCACTGCTCGGACAACGGCACCAGCTTCTCGGCCCCGTACGTCGCCGGGGTCGCGGCCCTCATCAAAGCCAAGCACGAGGACTGGACGCAGGAGCAGATCGTCGCCCAGATCGAACAGACGGCGGAACGCTCGACCGCGGGCCATGACCACCTGGTCGGCTGGGGAGTCGTGGACCCCGTGCGCGCCTTGACCGAGGACGACAAGCCCATCGAGAAGCCGGTGGCACACGAAGGCGTGAGTAAGGGCGAGGCACCGGTCCCCGCCGCACTCCACCTGGGCGAGACCGCCGACGAGCGCAACGCCCGCCTCGCGACCTACGTCGTGGTCGGCGGCGGGGTGCTGGTCGCCGCCATCGCGGGCACGGCCGTCGCGCTGCGCGACCGGCGGCGTCGTGGGCGGCCGAGCGGTACGTGAGGTGCGGGCCGGGCGTCGACGTCCGGGAAGTCACGTGATGGACAAGACAGTTGGCCCTGTCAGTGCCATTGGCTACAGTGATGTGATGGGTTCAGTGCTGTTCCTGCGAGTGCGATAGCAACGCGAAACGGACTGAGCAAACGGGGAAACGGGGAAGGGCAGCAGCGTGACTGAAGGCGAAGGGGATCTCCGGCGCGGAGTAGGCGCCTTGGAGAAGTTCCAGAAAAGCGTGAACACGTTGCTGGCGAACCTCGAGAGCTCACCGGCCGGCAAATCGAAGATCGCGGCACAGGAAGTGTCGCGCAGCGCCTTCAGCGGCCAGAACACATCCTTCGCAGAAGCGGATGGCCTTTACACCCAGTACAACCGGGTCCATGAATCGCTCGTCACACTGTCCAAGTCCCTGGGTGACCAGATCGAGTATCTGAGCCTCGGTGTGCACGCGGCGGCGGTCGGCTTCGACAACGTCGACGACGACACCAGGCGGCGGTTCCACGAGATCCGGATGGACTTGGAGGAAGAGCGGAAGCGGGCGCAGGGCGAGAAGAAGGACCAGCCTGAGCAGCCTCGCTCCGACAGCAGGACCGGCTCTGCCTACGACGACTTGGGTGACAGCTGATGAGTGACGAGAAGCAGCCGGAACTGACGCCTGCGCAACAGCAGAAGCAGGACGAGGGACGCGTTCAGGGGCAGTTGGTCGTCACGGACGTCGGCCGTGTGATGGAGAACGTGATGGAGGCCTTCGGGGGCTCCGGCCTCTCGGGGCGGACCTCCTTCGAAGGCCATGAGCTCAACGCCATGATCGATCTGATCGAGCAGTCCAAGCCGGAGCAGCTCGAGGAAGCGGGCAAGGCACTCTGGGAGGCCAGGGACGCGATCAGGAAAGCGGCGGAGGAGCTGGGGACCTTCATCAAGGGCGTCGACTGGCGTGGCGAGTCCGGCACCTCCTTCCGCGACTGGGGCAACGGCCTGGTCGCCCATGCCAACAGGCTGGGCGACTTCGCGGATGTGGCAGGTACGCAGATCACGGTCGCGGGCACGGGGCTCGCTTCCGTACGCAGTTCTCTCCCCCCGCGTGACAGCCGCCTGGTCCGTAAGACCCCCGACGAGGTCGAGACCCCAAAGCGGGTCGAGGGCAACGCGGAGTACGAGGCGGCGGTGAAGGTCGAGAAGGACCGCCAGGAGGCCATCAACCAGGCCAACCGGCTGGCGTCGTACTACGCGGTCTCGGAGGAGACCCTGGCGGCGCAGGAGCCGCCTCGGTTCGAGAAGAAGCTCGATGTGGCGATGCCTCGGCCGCAGAGTTACGACGGTGGCACATCTCCTGGGTCAGGGAACTCGCCGGAAGGCTCCGCATCGTCAGGCAGCGGAAGCTCTGGAAGCGTGGTGGGTCCTACAGCGACCGGCAACCAGGGTCCCGCAGCGAACGGCAGTGGGTACGAGGCCCCCGTGGCGGTGGCGCCTGTCTTGGATAAGGGCACATCAACAGAGATCAACAGCGTCGCCACCCTGCCGTCCGCGGCGGCTACCCCGGTTACGCCATCTCCAGTACCGACCACGAGTCCTGCGGCACCTGTGGGAGGCCCGACTCCTCCCATGGCGAACGGCTTTGTGAGCCCCGTGGCAAATAGCTCCCGGGCGTCCCAAACGGCAACGGGCGCACCCAGAGCTGTTGGCCAGGCAAGAGCGAGTGGCCCCTCGGGGGGCGGTCCCTCAGCGAACGGCCGTACCGGAGCTCCGGTGGGGCGCCCGGCGCCTATGAACGGTGGCTCGGCCTCCGGAACCACCGGACGTTCTGGTGGCGGTGGCGGGCCACAAACCCCCACGGCTGGCCGTTCCGGTGTCACTGGAGGTAGGCCAACAGCAGTAGGCCAGGCAGGTGCGTCCGGAGCGACCAGCCCGCGTACGGGCCAAGGCGGCATTGTCGGTGGGACCCCGCAGCGCACGGTTCCAGGCGCAGGGACGTCCGGAGGCCCCCGTGGTGTGGCTCGCGGCAACGTCATCGGAGCTGGAGGAACGGGACGGGCCGGCGGCGCTGGTGCCTTCGGCCAGCGGGGTGTAGTCGGAGCCGGCGGCGCGAGCACCACGTCTCGTTCCGGTGGACGAGGCACTCCCAGTACCAGCGGAGTTGTGGGCACACCCCGTGGTGGCGCCGTGCGGCTCGGCCCCGGCGCGAAGGGCTTCACCGCTGGAGGCGCAGGTCTTGTACGCGGCCCTGCGGGTCGGAAGGACTCCGGAGACGAGGACCAGGACGACGGCACGCCCCGCCCGGACTACCTGACGGAAGACAGAGAGACGTGGGAGGCCGGCCGGCGGGGTACCGCACCGCCGGTGATCGAGTAGGTACACGGAAGGTTCGGAAGTCAGAATGACAGCAGTAATGAGCCAGACCCGAATGCGTCGTGTGCCTCTGGGAATGGGTGGACGCCTGCTCGGCACGGTGGCCGCTGTGCTGAGCATGGGACTTGTTGGGGCTACTCCCTCTGCGTTTGCCGCAGATGTGCAGTCGAAACAGTGGTACCTCGGACCCATGCATGCCGAAGAAATGTGGAAGACGACCACTGGAGAAGGCATCAAAGTCGCTGTCATCGACTCCGGGGTCAACCCTTCGACGCCTTCCTTGGAGGGGCAGGTACTCAAAGGGGCTGATGCCTCAGGGACCGACGGTGACGAGCACGACGACAACGGTGGGCATGGCACCACGATGGCCGAGTTGATCGCCGGGACGGGCAAAGGAGGAGGTCTGCAAGGCCTTGCTCCGGGAGCGAAGATCATCCCGTTCCGAATCACCGACACGGCTCTCCAGAACGAAAAGTCGGTGAACGCGTACGACACGCGAGACGCCATTCGCTCTGCCGCGGATAGTGATGCGCAGATCATCAGCATGTCGTTCGGTAGCGATTTTTCGACCCCCGAAGAGCGCGAAGCAGTGGAGTATGCGCAAGACAAAGGGAAGCTGTTGTTCGCGGCGGCTGGGAACAATGCGAAGCAGGGAAATAAAGACCAGTTCCCTGCTTCGTACCCGCAGGTCGTCGGCGTCGCTGCAACTGACAGTAGTGGTGGAGCCTCCGCCTACTCCCAGCATGGAGGCAGCGTAGATATCGCAGCACCCGGCGATGGCATTCCAATGTGGTGCGACGAGAAGTTTCAGGATTACTGCCCCTCTGAGGGCGGGACCAGCCAGGCCACAGCCATCACATCGGCCGCCGCTGCCCTGATCTGGTCCGCCCACCCGGAGTGGACGGCGAACCAGGTCCTCAACGTCCTCTTCGACACTGCTGGGCGAGGTGACTGGGAGAAGGGCACGCTCAGCAACTATCTCGGTCACGGCATCATTCGCCCGGCTGTCAACATCCTCAAGGGCACGGGCACCCCTGGCGCCCCGGACATCAGCCCCCTCACCAAGGAGAAGACGTCCGGCTCCGCAGCCTCGCCCGCCGCATCGGCATCAGCTTCGTCACAGCCTGCGGAGAAGGAGAAGGCTGAGGACGCAGCCATGGCAGGCTCCAGCACGGAGAAGAGTGACGGCAGTCAACTCGGCCTGATCATCGGCGGAGTGGCCGTAGTGCTCGCACTCGGCGTCGGCGGCTTCCTGCTGGCTCGCAGGCGCCGTAGCGCCTGACTGACCGTAGTTCCTCATACGCACTCCCGGCTCTCATGCCGGACCGAAGAAGAGCACCAGAAGGGAAGCCAGCACCATGGCAGATCAGAAGCTTTCAGATGATGCACTCATCAAGATCGAGAATGAGCTCGGCAGGCGATTCGACTCCGTGAAGGCTCAGATCAAGACCCTGCAGGGGACGATCGACAGCCTGGAAGGCGCTTGGAAGGGTATTGGCGCCACCGCCTTCAACACCAAGCAGGATGAAGTCAACCGGAGGATGGGCAACATCGCCGTCCGGTTGGCCAACTTCCAGGAAGCGATCAAGGCGGCGCGCGTGATCTCGGGTAACACCGAAGACGAGATCAAGGCGGCCCTCCAGGGTGTCGACGTCGTCGAAGGTCACTCGGCCGGCGCTGAGGCCAAGACCGCTGCCATCACCCCTCCGCCCTCGGCGCTCAACTCTCTCTGAGCCTTCCGGCATCCGTACCGCGTACGGACCATCACATCGAACTAGATTGAACTGGAGGACCGTATGCCGACCAACGACGGCACGATGGTTGTCACTTACTCGAGCCTGGAGCAGGCCGCCGGTGACATCGACCGGCAGAGCAGGCAGCTTCAGGAGGACCTTGCGGCGATCAAGCGCGTGGTCGCCAGCGCGTCCGAGCTCTGGGTGGGCGAGGCCAAGACGGCGTACGACCAGTCGCGGGCCGGTTGGGACCGTGACGCCGAGGCGATCGAGAAGGCCCTGACCGAGATCTCCCGCAAGGTACGCGACGCCGGCGCGGCCTACCAGGGCGGCGACAAGCGGGCGCGGGCCAACTTCGAGTAAAGCGCTCTGCGGAGCGGAGCAGGCAGGTCAGGGTGGGCACGCACGGGAGGTGCCCACCCTGACCTGTGTCGTGTCATCCCTGGCTCGAGCGCCTCGCACTCGGCCGGCCGTACGTCTGAGACACGACGCCGTCAGCCCTTCAGCAGATTCCACCACCAAGCGATGCTGGCGATCGGCAAAGGATTGTCCGCTTCCCGTTCCTGGAAGGGCGAGGCGGCGCTGCCCGCGGGAAGGTCGGCGGGGTTCTCCGGATTGACGTAGCGGTGGGTGGTCAGGGACCAGTCGTAGTCGGCGCGGATCCAGGAGTCGCAGTCCGTGATCCATCGGCGGAGTTCAGGCCCGGCGTCGCGCAGTATCTGGTCGCGGAGTCGGAGATAGAGAGCCATGGCGCGGGTGTGCATCACCGCGGTCTCGCGCACCGCTTCGTCGAGTGAACAGTTTCGTTCGTGCGCGATGAGGTCGACGATGTTTCCGTATCCCTCTTGGCTGCGCTGGCGTTCTTTGTGGTACGAGACCAGGTCGTTGGACCAGCCGATGATCGAGGCGAAGACCTCGACGAACCCCCGGATGTCGTGGCGCTCGTAGTCGGCCGCAGGGAGGTCGTATCCGTGGATGATCTCGCTGAGGGTGGAGAAGATCTTGACTCCGGAGGAGTCGAGTCTGACCGCCAGGTGGTCGGAGAGGCTGGGAATCCTCCCTTCGGCGCTGTTGGCGGCCATCCAGATCTGGCCCTGCAGGTACGCACGGAAGCTGGAGGCCCAGCGGGCGGTCTGCACGGGTGAGGTCAGGTCGTCGAGCCGCAGGCGTAACTCGCGTAAGGCGACGCTGTAGTTGTCGTCGGTGGGTGCCGCCCAGGGGACGTCCACCACGCGTTGGAGTTTGGTGGTGATGAGCACAGTGGCGTCCGGGGATGCCGCGACCGGCCCTTCGTCGCAGAACTCGTCGTCGAAGGCGAAGAGCCACATCAGGAAGTCCGAGGTCCACTGCAACGCCGCGACGCGCCCTGAGGGGGCGCCGCGGCTGGTGATCTCACCCACGGAGATGCGTGTCAGTCGTTCGCGCTGTGCCCGGTCGGAGTAGAGGCCGAATCGATCGAGCCAAGCGGCCGAGCGGTCGTCGATCTCACGCCAGCTGGGATGGATCCCCGAGGGGAGAGGAACCCAGAGCTGAGGGATCTTCGGCGCTGAAGCTGGGGTGGTCATGTACCGCCCTTTCACATGTACTGTGCGATGCCTCTGTGACGGAAGTTAGCAAGGCGTACGGCGGCCGGGTACGACAGATTCCGGCCTCGTTGGCTTGCGGACGACTGTCCCGGCCGGTATCGGATCCGGCGTCGGGCTACGTCTCAGGGGCCTGTGAGGGGCATGGCAAAGGTAGTTCGTGCACCGTTTGCGGCGGATCGACCCTGGCGACCGCCTGGCCAAAAAGTGCCTCTTGCCATTTCGACATTCACCGATTCGAGGATGGAATGTGTGGTTCCGCCCGCGCTGTCCTCCACGGCCGGGTACACGGCGGCGGTGCTGCGCTCCGGGCCCGGCCGGTGCGATCAGTGCGATCGGTTCGGGATCGCCGTTGGTGGCCGGTGACCTCAGCACGCGCCTTCGCGGCTCGTCACCGAGAAGTCATGACTCGGGACAGTCACGGAGCCGGGGCCGCCTGCCACGCCAGGGGGCTCGTAGTCCCCGTCCTTCGACCGCGTGCGTACGACGTGTACGCAGAAGGCGCCGTCCGCGCCCGCGGCCTGGACCGTGTAGTCGGCGTCGGAGGGCTTGTTGCCGGCCGCGGCGCCGGCGTCCACACCGCTCTGCGGGGCACCGCCGCCGCCGTTCTCGATGACCTCTTCCTCGATCATCTTCGCGATGTCCTGATCGAAGCCGCTGTCATCACCGAAGGTGTCGCCGAAGCGTGAAGTGCCGTGCAGCTCCGACGTGGCCTGGCTGACTACACTGGACAGTTCGTCATCGCTCCACTCCGCATCTGCGGAGACTGCCAGCAGTCGGAACCCCGAAAAGACGCAGACCGCTGCCGTCCCGAAGAGAACGACGCGCGCGAGAACAAAGACGGAATCAGAAATTTCAGGCGCCGAAGGATTGGAAAACGTGCGCCACCCCCGGACCCGTTCCGCCTTGACGCAGCCCATGGCAACGAGTCCGACAGCCAAGATCAAGGCGATCACGATCAGTGTGGACAGGGTCCGTCTCCTTCTGCATGTAGGGGCTTTGGGTGGCGAGCCTGTTGCCGCAGGGCACCCACATCTTGCGCCCTCAGATCTTGAAAGGAAGGGTGCAGCCAGCGTCTTCGTGTGCGAATTTGGCGGTACTGGTGGCCAGTTCGATCAGCTCTTGGCGATACCTGCCCGCGGTTCCCTCCGGCTCTGCCGAACCCCGCAGCAAGACAATGGTGGTCAGGCCTTGATGGCCGTGACTTAAGCAAGGGGTGACTATAGCGGCCTTGTTCTTTGACACGACTCCCCACGTGTCTGCGTCGGTGTTGAATCGGTCGAAGTTCTTGGGGGCGACTGTTTCTACCATCTTGCTTGCCGGTCCATTGCTCCAGGACTCGAAGATGCTGTTGCCCAGCATGGTGACCTCGGTTCTGGTGGCCAGGAACTCTGAGTCGCCCGTCTTGCCGGAACACGCGGAAAAGAAGAAGTCTACCGACCCTTGATTTCGTTGTTCGATGAACGTGTAACTTGGTTCTGGTGGCGCCATTTTTCTGATCACTGGGACGACTTTGCTTGATGGTCCGAGATTTGCGCAGACGTCCCCGGCCTCGATGGTCCCGACTCCTTCGAACGGAGGTATCTCAAGCAGGTAGGCGGCGCCCGCTGCCAAAGCTGTACCTGCAGCTAGACTTGCTGCGTAAATGCAAGCCTTGCTTTTCGTCATTATTTTTTCTTCTCCTCGAGCTTTGCCGGATTTCCCTCGCCGTCAATATATGAATGCGTGTTGGAGCCGGCACTGGTAACCCCTTCTCTGCGGCGGATGCCACAGAGGCGACAATGTTCGACGATGGGTTTCCGGACCGCTCTCCAGCGGTCTTGGCTGCGACCTCGACAAGCTCGTAAGTCTGCACGTCCCACCGGTCCGCCACGTGCTGGAGGGCGCCGCCGAGTGCGAACCCCTGGGTGGTGAGGCCGCCTGCCGCCGTTTCGCTGGTGGGGACGGCTACGCGTGCCTCTTTCCACAGGCGCCCGTTCAGCTTCGAAGCCTCGTCGCGGACGCCCGACAAGTTGGTGTCGTTGACCGTGAGGTCACCCTTCTTGCCGCCACCGCCTCCTGGGCCGGCCTTGTTGAGCTGCATCTGCGCGCCGCTCTTGGCGGCCGCGTCGGTCTTCAGTTGCTCCCACTCAGCCCATGCCACGGGTGGATCCTCCCGTGTGTGCCGACGATGCCGGACTTTCGGAATCTCTGCTGCCCGTAGGGGGAGAGACGTAGTGACGGGGCGGCGCGTGCCACCGTGCACCGGTGAAACCGCGCCGCCCCGTCGCTGCCGTGACGTCCTGCCGCTACCCGTCCATGAGCCCCGACTGGACCAGCGGATTCCCGCGGCGTCGGGTGACGAACACCCCGCGCCCCGGGGGCATCGGGCGCGGTCGTACGTTGCCGAGGATGTCTCCCTCGATGGGGTCGCCGGAGAGCATCAGGCCCTGCGCCCCCAGTTCCAGCATGCGCTGCATGAAGGGCTCGTACAGCGCGCGGCCCGCCCCCGCCGTGCTGCGGGCGATGATGAACCGCACGCCGACGTCGCGGGCGAACGGCAGCATCTCCGTGAGCCTGGCCAGCGGGTTCCCGCTGGACGTGGAGACCAGGTCGTAGTCGTCGACGACCACGTAGACCATGGGGCCGCTCCACCAGCTGCGGTCACGCAGCTCCTGCGCCGTGACATCCGGCGAGGGAGTACGGCGCTTCATCAGGTCGTACAGCGCGTCCGCGTGGTGCTCCATGTTGTTGGACATCGGCACGTACTCCGCAAGGTGCGTCGCCGGGGTGACGTCCAGGAGCGCCCGTCGGTTGTCGATGACGAAGAACTTGGCGGCGTTCCCGTCGTACCGCTCGGTCAGCTGCTTGATGAGCAGGCGCAGCAGATTGGACTTGCCGGACTCGCTCTCGCCGAACACCAGGAAGAACGGGTCCCGCTCGAAGTCGAGGAAGACCGGCTCCAGGTTGTTCTCGTCGATTCCGAACGCGATGCCCCGCTCAGGCTGCGCGTAACCCGCGGGCAGCTCGTGGACCGGGAGTTCGCGGGGGAGGAGGCGGACCGCGGGGGCGGGCGCCGCCGTCCAGTGCCGGGCGACCTCCTGGTTCATGGCCGCCGTGGCCTCGGAGAGGTCGCTGTCGGAGTTGATGCCGTCGATCCGCGGTACCGCGGCCATGAAGTGCAGCTTCTCCGGCGTCAGGCCACGCCCGGGTACACCGGGGGGTACGTTGACCGCGGCCTTGCGGTCCAGTTCGGAGTCCATGACGTCACCGAGGCGCAGTTCGAGCCGGTTCATCAGGTGGTCCTTGAGGTTGGCCCGGACCTCCATGGAACGCGACGCCGTGACGATCAGGTGGATGCCGTAGCCGAGACCCCGCTGAGCGATGTCCATGGCCGCCGATTCCAGGGCCTCGTAATCCGTCCGGAAGTTGCCCCAGCCGTCGATGATCAGGAAGACGTCACCCCACGGCTGGTCCGTCACCGAGATCTCGCCGCGCGCCCGCAGCCTGCGGAAGGTGGCGATGGAGTCGATGCCCGCGCTGCGGAAGTACTCCTCGCGGCGCGCCATGATCCCGTACACCTCGGCGACCGTACGACGCACCCGCTCGGGGTCGAGGCGGGACGCGATGCCGCCGACGTGGGGGAGGCCGGAGACCGAGGACAGGCCGCCACCACCGAAGTCGAGCCCGTAGAGCTGGACCTCCTGGGGCGTGTGCGTGAGGGCGAAGCCCGCGATGAGCGTCCGCAGCAGCGTGGACTTGCCCGACTGCGGGCCGCCGGTGATCTGCATGTGGCCGGCGGCGCCGGAGAAGTCCCGGTAGAGCGTGTCGCGACGCTGCTCGTACGGCTTGTCGACCACACCCAGCGGTACGACGAGTCGTCCCGAGCCCTCGAACCCGGGCTGGGTCAGTCCGCGTCCCTCGACCGCGGAGAGCCCCGGCAGCAGCTCGTCCAGCGACGGCGGGTTGTCCAGCGGCGGCAGCCACACCTGGTGCGCGGAGGCCCCCCGGCCCTCCAGTCGGCGCACGATCACGTCGAGCACCGTGTCGGCCAGGGCGTCGTCCTCGGACGTGCGCGCTTCCGGTACGCCCGTCTGCGCCGCGGGCTGTACGTAACGCACCGGCACCGGAGCCGCGGTGAACACCACGGGCCTCCGGTCCACCGGCAGCGGACCGGAGGACGCGGCCGGCCGGGCACCCGAGCGGTACACCCCGGAGACGTACGCCGCCTTGAAGCGCACCATCTCGTCCGTGCCGTACTTCAGATAGCCCGAGCCGGGCACGTTGGGCAGGTGGTAGGCGTCGGGGACGCCCAGCGCCGCGCGGGACTCGCCCGCGGAGAACGTACGCAGACCGATCCGGTACGACAGATAGGTCTCCAGGCCGCGCAGCCGCCCCTCTTCGAGGCGCTGCGAGGCCAGCAGAAGATGGACGCCCAGCGAACGGCCGATACGCCCGATCTGCACGAACATCTCGATGAAGTCAGGCTTGGCGGTCAGCAGCTCGCTGAACTCGTCGATGACCAGGACGAGCGAGGGGATGGGCTGCAGCGGGGCGCCCGCCGCCCGCGCCTTCTCGTAGTCGTGGATGTTGGCGTAGTTGCCCGCGTCGCGCAGCATCTCCTGGCGGCGGTTGAGCTCACCGCTGATGGAGTCGCCCATGCGGTCGACCAGCGTCAGGTCGTCCGCGAGGTTGGTGATGACCGCCGCCACATGGGGCATCTGCGCCATACCGGCGAAGGTGGCACCACCCTTGAAGTCGGCCAGGACGAAGTTCAGCGTCTCCGAGGTGTGGGTGACGGCGAGGCCCAGCACGAGCGTGCGGAGCAGTTCGGACTTACCGGAACCGGTGGCCCCGACACACAGGCCGTGCGGCCCCATTCCCTCCTGCGCCGCCTCCTTGAGGTCCAGCATCACCGGGGAGCCGTCCTCGCCCACGCCGATCGGGACCCGGAGCCGCTCCGCCTGCGAGCGGGCCCGCCAGGTCCGGGCGACGTCGACCGAGGCCGCGTCACCGAGATTCAGCAGATCGGTGAACTCCAGATTGGCGAGCAGCGGTTCGTCGTCGTCCCCGCCCGAGGCCACGTGGAGCGGCGCCAGCTGGCGCGCCAGTGCCTCCGCTGCCTCATGGCTCAGCAGGTCGGGGAGACCGTCGTACACCAGGCCGTGGCCCGACTCCAGCTGCAGCGAATGAGGGTCGACCACGATGGAGAGGCCGCCGCGCGCTCCGTTCACCTGGCCGGTGACGATCTCGACGACCGACACGCCCTGGAGGCCCTCTGCCGACGCGAGCACCGACGTCGCCGGGACGGACTCGCCGTCGAGCACGACGACGACGTGCGGCTGGTCGAGGATCGGCTGACCACCCGGCTGGAAGCGGGGCCGGCCTTCGAGGCGGCCGGCGAGCATCTCCTCCAGCTCGGCGACGCTCGTGCTGATCAGACGGCGGCTTCCGGCGCCGTCGGTCGAACCCGGTACCTGGACGTGCGGGAGCCACTTCGTCCACTCCCAGCGAGGAGCGGCGTCCGGGCCGGTCGCGACCGCGATGACCAGGTCCTCGGGGGAGTGCAGCGAGGCGAGTGCCCCGACCATCGCGCGGGCCGTGGCACGCGCGGACTCCGCCTCGCCGCTGATCGTCAGGTGGTAGAAGGCGCGGAGCGAGACCGCCATCGGCAGCCCGTCCAGCGTGCTGTGCGTCGTCAGGAACTGCTGCATCGCCCCGGCGGTCAGCGGCTCCAGCTCGTCGACCGGAGCCGTGTCGGGTGCGACGAGCGGCGTGGCGAGCTCCTGGCTGCCCAGACCGATGCGTACGTGCGCGAAGTCGGCGTCCCCCACGCGGCGCTCCCACACCCGGCTGCCCTCGGCCACGAGGGCCCACAGCTGCTCCGGGGACGGGTGCAGATAGAACTGCGCGTCACGTTGCTGCCGAGCGGTCCGCAGCACGGCGCGCCGGGTCTGGGTCAGGTACTTCAGATAGTCGCGCCGCATGTCCGCGAGCTGGCCCTGGGTGCCGCGACGGAAGCGGATGATCATCGCGATCGCCATCGCGACCGTCGACGCAATCATGATCATGCCCATGATCCGCATGATCGGGTTCGGCGTCATGAAGAAGAAGACGACGGAGCCACCCATGCCGAGCATCGGCAGCAACTGCATCATCACCCCCTCCTGCTGCCCTCGGGGCAACTCGGGCGGAGGTTGCAACTGCACCTGCTCGCCCGGAACTTCGGAGGGGAGGGCCCGCGGTGGGCGCTTCACGACGATCTGGCTCACAGCTCACCAATTCCCTTGCCGGACGGAACTGTTCCTATCGGCGCCCCCGTGGCGACGGGTTCCGTACGCGGGAGGATCCTACTGGCGTACCCGGTGACCCGAGGGCGGTAGGGTGTCGCGACGCGTGTACGCATCCGCTAACTACCGCAAAAAAATGGGTCATTCGGGACGCAGTCGGAGCCCGCGACGCAGGGGTGCGTATATCAGGAGGTCCAGGAGAACCATGAGGGGGAGCAGCACGTGACTATGACGGCCCAAACGGCGGCTACCGGATCCGGACGGCCGGGTCCCGGAGTTCCGGCCGGCAACGGAACCGGATTCTGCCGGGTCACGGTCGTCGCGCCCGACAGCCGCGTCGACGTGGCGCTGCCCGAGGACGTTCCCGTCGCCGACCTCTACCCGGAGATCCTCCGGCTGTCGGGACAGAGCCCCGCCCAGGGCGCCCCGGTCGGCTACCACCTGGTGCGCCGTGACGGCAGCGTCCTCGACAGCGGCCGTACGCTGGCCGGCCTGCGCATCCTCGACGGCGAGCTGCTGTCGCTGCGCCCCTTCTCGGAGTCGCTGCCCCCCGCCGTCTTCGACGACGTCTCCGACGCCGTCGCCACGGCCGTCGCGAGGGACCGGACCCTCTGGGGCGACCGCCTCATGCGCTCGGCCGGGCTCTTCGGCGGCTCCGTCCTGCTCGCCCTGCTCGGCTTCGTGCTGTGGACCTCGGACGTCCGGCACGACATGCACGGCCTGCCGGGCATCCTCGCCGGCGTCACCGCCCTGCTCCTCCTCGCGCTGGCCTGCGTACGCGCGCGTGTCTACGCGGACCGCGGTTCGTCCATCGCGCTGGGGATCGGCGCACTCACCAACGCCGCCGTCGCCGGAGCGGGGCTCCTGCCGCTCGGCGCCGGCCAGGGGATCGGCAGGCTGCAGTTCCTGCTCGCCTGCGCCGCCGTCCTGGTGGCGTCGGTGATCCTCATGATCGCCGCACCCGAAGGCGACGGGACGTTCGTCGCGTTCGTGTTCGCCTCCGTCATCGGTGTGCTGGTGACCTTCGTGGCGATCCTCACCGGCATGGAGCCGGCCGAGACCGCGGCCGTGTGCGCGCCCCTGTCGGTGGGGCTCCTCGCCTTCCTGCCGGGGCTCTCCACCCGCTTCGCCCGTCTCCCGATCGGCTTCGAGCCGCCCCGCACCACCGTCGGTGACTACGGGACGTCCGAGCCGGCGCCGCAGGGCCCGGTCGACGCCGAGCGCATCACCGCCCAGGCGCGGCGCGGCCACGAGCTGCTCCTCGGCCTCGTCGGCGGATGCGCGCTGGTCGCCGTGGGATCCGCCGCGGTGCTCGGCTTCTCGGACAACGTCTGGGGCCAGCTGCTGGCGCTCGCCACCGGGGTCGCGATGCTGATGCGCGCCCACCTGTTCCGTTACACGGCCCAGGTCGGCTGCGCCCTGGGTGCGGGCCTCGCCGCGCTCGTGCTCCTCGGCCTCGGGCTGTCGCTCAACCCGCCGATCGGCCTCATCAAGGAGGCGCTCGGCGGAGACACCACGGGCCTCGACATCCGTACGATCTGGCTGACCGCAGCGGTCGCCGGGGTCGCCGCGCTGATCACCGCCATCGGGCTGATCGTGCCGCGCAAGGGAGTCACCCCCTTCTGGGGACGCTTCCTGGAGATCGCCGAGGCCTGCGTGCTCCTGACGCTGCTGCCGCTGTGCCTCGCCGTCTTCGACGTCTACCACTCGATCCGGGCACTCACCAGCTGACGCCCGTCGGGGACGCTCCGAACGGCTGGTACTCTGACCAGTGGCCGTTTGTGTACGCGTCCCCGGAACATCCTGGGGGCTGCGCTCATCGGACCTTCGCCTCCGAGTCATGGAAGCTCTCCTGAGATCAAGACCAGGGGCACTCGTGGGCGCATCGAACACCAAGAGGAGTACGCGTGCCGCTCGACGCCGCTACGAAGAAGCAGATCATGTCCGAGTTCGCCCAGAAGGAGGGTGACACCGGATCCCCCGAGGTCCAGGTCGCCATGCTCTCCCGCCGGATCTCGGACCTGACGGAGCACCTCAAGACGCACAAGCACGACCACCACTCCCGTCGTGGTCTGCTGATCCTGGTCGGCCAGCGTCGCCGCCTCCTTCAGTACCTGGCCAAGAAGGACATCCAGCGCTTCCGTGCGCTCGTCGACCGCCTCGGCATCCGCCGCGGTGCGGCCGGCGGCGCCAAGTAAGGACGCTGTGAAAGGGAGCGGCACCCCGATTCCAGGGGGCCGCTCCCTTTGCTGTACGTGCGTGACCGGGGTCAGGCTCAGTAACCTGGACGCACAACACCAGAACGAGGAGAGGCGCCCCACGGCCGCCGCCGGTCCTCGGTAGTGGCCCCCGGGACAACGCCCGGGAGCTTCGATCGAAGACCGGCCCGCACACACAGTGCGCTTCTCCGCACCGTCCTCCGCCACACGGGCGGCAGGACGAAAGACGACGAGTATGGAGAAATCACTAGTGGAGAACGAGACCCACTACGCCGAAGCCGTGATCGACAACGGTACTTTCGGCACCCGCACCATCCGCTTCGAGACGGGCCGCCTGGCCAAGCAGGCCGCCGGCTCCGCCGTCGCGTACCTGGACGACGACACCATGGTGCTGTCGGCCACCACCGCTTCCAAGCGGCCCAAGGACCAGCTCGACTTCTTCCCCCTCACGGTGGACGTCGAGGAGCGGCAGTACGCGGCCGGCAAGATCCCCGGCTCCTTCTTCCGCCGTGAGGGCCGGCCCTCCGAGGACGCGATCCTCACCTGCCGCCTGATCGACCGCCCGCTGCGCCCCTCCTTCAAGAAGGGCCTGCGCAACGAGATCCAGATCGTCGAGACGATCATGGCGCTCAACCCCGACCACCTGTACGACGTGGTCGCGATCAACGCCGCGTCCGCTTCCACGATCCTGGCGGGCCTGCCCTTCTCCGGCCCCATCGGCGCCACCCGCGTCGCCCTGATCAAGGGCCAGTGGGTCGCCTTCCCGACGCACACCGAGCTCGAGGACGCCGTCTTCGACATGGTCGTCGCCGGTCGCGTCCTCGACGACGGTGACGTCGCGATCATGATGGTCGAGGCCGAGGCCACCGAGAAGACCATCCAGCTCGTCAAGGACGGCGCCGAGGCCCCGACCGAAGAGGTCGTCGCCGCCGGTCTCGAGGCCGCGAAGCCCTTCATCAAGGCGCTCTGCAAGGCCCAGTCCGACCTCGCCGCCAAGGCCGCCAAGCCCACCGGCGAGTTCCCGGTCTTCCTCGACTACCAGGACGACGTCCTGGAGGCGCTCACCAAGGCCGTCAGCACCGAGCTCGCCAAGGCGCTCACCATCGCCGGCAAGCAGGAGCGCGAGGCGGAGCTGGACCGCATCAAGGAGATCGCCGGCGAGAAGCTGCTCCCGGCCTTCGAGGGCC
Source organism: Streptomyces sp. NPDC002793 (assembly GCF_040295485.1). Classification (NCBI taxonomy): domain Bacteria; kingdom Bacillati; phylum Actinomycetota; class Actinomycetes; order Kitasatosporales; family Streptomycetaceae; genus Streptomyces; species Streptomyces sp. NPDC002793. The sequence goes on from NZ_JBEOVL010000011.1 coordinate 212,926, forward strand.
GCGAGAAGGAGATCTCGGGTGCCTACCGCGCGCTGACCAAGAAGCTGGTCCGCGAGCGCGTCATCAAGGACAAGGTCCGCATCGACGGCCGTGGCGTCACGGATATCCGTACGCTCGCCGCCGAGGTCGAGGCCATCCCGCGCGTGCACGGTTCGGCGCTGTTCGAGCGTGGCGAGACCCAGATCCTGGGCGTCACCACCCTCAACATGCTCCGCATGGAGCAGCAGCTGGACACCCTCTCCCCGGTGACCCGCAAGCGCTACATGCACAACTACAACTTCCCGCCGTACTCCGTCGGTGAGACCGGCCGCGTGGGCTCGCCCAAGCGCCGTGAGATCGGCCACGGCGCGCTCGCCGAGCGCGCCATCGTGCCGGTGCTGCCGTCGCGCGAGGAGTTCCCCTACGCGATCCGCCAGGTCTCCGAGGCGCTGGGCTCCAACGGCTCGACGTCCATGGGCTCGGTCTGCGCCTCCACCATGTCCCTGCTGAACGCCGGTGTGCCCCTCAAGGCCGCCGTCGCCGGTATCGCCATGGGCCTGATCTCGCAGGAGATCGACGGCAAGACCCACTACGTCGCCCTCACCGACATCCTCGGTGCGGAGGACGCCTTCGGCGACATGGACTTCAAGGTCGCCGGTACGAAGCAGTTCGTGACCGCGCTCCAGCTCGACACCAAGCTCGACGGCATCCCCGCCTCGGTCCTGGCCGCCGCGCTGAAGCAGGCCCGTGACGCGCGTCTGCACATCCTGGACGTCATGAACGAGGCCATCGACGTCCCGGACGAGATGTCCCCGAACGCCCCGCGGATCATCACCGTCAAGATCCCCGTGGACAAGATCGGTGAGGTCATCGGCCCCAAGGGCAAGATGATCAACCAGATCCAGGAGGACACCGGCGCCGACATCACGATCGAGGACGACGGCACCATCTACATCGGTGCCCAGCAGGGTTCGCAGGCCGAGGCCGCCCGCGCCACGATCAACGCCATCGCCAACCCGACCATGCCGGAGGTCGGCGAGCGTTACCTGGGTACGGTCGTCAAGACCACCACCTTCGGTGCGTTCGTCTCCCTGATGCCCGGCAAGGACGGTCTGCTGCACATCTCGCAGATCCGCAAGCTCGCCGGTGGCAAGCGCGTGGAGAACGTCGAGGACGTGCTCGGCGTCGGCGCCAAGGTGCAGGTCGAGATCGCGGAGATCGACTCCCGCGGCAAGCTCTCCCTGATCCCCGTGATCGAGGGCGAAGAGGCCGACGAGAAGAAGGACGACACCGACAAGTGACGTCCCGTAGTTCCGTGACGACGGCCCGCCCCTCCTCGGAGGGGCGGGCCGTCGCCCGTACCCAAACGCTTCTCAAGGGCAACAACGGCATCGGTACGGTCCGCCGCACCGTCCTCCCGGGCGGTCTCCGGGTCGTCACCGAGTCGCTGCCCTCCGTACGCTCCGCCACCTTCGGGATCTGGGCCAACGTCGGATCACGCGACGAGACGCCCACCCTGAACGGCGCGACGCACTACCTCGAACACCTCCTCTTCAAGGGCACGGCCAAGCGCAGTGCCCTCGACATCTCGTCCGCGATCGACGCGGTCGGCGGCGAGATGAACGCCTTCACGGCGAAGGAGTACACCTGCTACTACGCGCGGGTCCTGGACACCGACCTGCCGCTGGCCATCGATGTCGTCTGCGACATGCTGACCGGCTCCCTGATCGCCCCGGAGGACGTCGACGCCGAGCGCGGCGTCATCCTCGAGGAGATCGCGATGACGGAGGACGACCCGGGCGACTGCGTGCACGACCTGTTCGCGCACACCATGCTCGGCGACACCCCGCTGGGTCGCCCCGTCCTCGGTACCGTCGACACGATCAACGCGCTCGACCGAGGCCAGATCGCCCGCTTCTACAAGAAGCACTACGACCCCACGCATCTGGTCGTCGCCGCCGCCGGCAACGTCGACCACGCCACGGTCGTACGACAGGTCCGCAAGGCGTTCGAGCGGGCAGGGGCCCTGAGCCGCACCGACGCCGTGCCCACGGCACCGCGTCAGGGGTCCCGTGCCCTGCGCGCCGCGGGCCGCTTCGAACTGCTGAACCGGAAGACCGAGCAGGCCCACGTCGTCCTCGGCATGCCCGGCCTGGCCAGGACGGACGAGCGCCGCTGGGCCCTCGGCGTGCTGAACACGGCGCTCGGCGGAGGCATGAGCTCCCGCCTCTTCCAGGAGGTGCGGGAGAAGCGCGGCCTCGCCTACAGCGTGTACTCGTACACCTCGGGCTTCGCCGACTGCGGGCTCTTCGGCGTGTACGCGGGCTGCCGGCCCAGCCAGGTGCACGACGTCCTGAAGATCTGCCGCGACGAGCTGGACCGCGTGGCGAGCGACGGACTCGGAGACGAGGAGATCGGCCGCGCAGTCGGCCAGCTCGCCGGTTCCACCGTCCTCGGCCTCGAGGACACGGGCGCGCTCATGAACCGCATCGGGAAGAGTGAGCTCTGCTGGGGCGAACAGATGTCCGTCGATGACATGCTGGCCAAGATCGCTGCGGTCACCCCGGACGAGGTCCGGGCGGTGGCGGCCGACGTCCTCGGACAGCGGCCCTCGCTCTCGGTCATCGGCCCGCTGAAGGGCAAGCAGGCGGACCGCCTCCAGGAAGCGGTCTCTCTCACCACTCCGTAAGGAAAGAGCACATGAGCAAGTTGCGCGTAGCCGTTCTCGGCGCCAAGGGACGCATCGGTTCCGAGGCGGCACGAGCCGTGGAGGCCGCCGACGACATGGAGCTGGTGGCCGCGCTCGGCCGCGGCGACACGCTGGAGACCCTGAAGGAGACCGGCGCCCAGGCGGTCGTCGAGCTGACCACACCCGCGTCGGTGATGGACAACCTCGACTTCTGCGTACGGCACGGGATCCACGCGGTCGTCGGCACCACGGGCTGGACCGACGAACGGCTCGCGCAGCTGAACACCTGGCTCTCCGGTTCGCCGGGGACCGGTGTGCTCATCGCGCCGAACTTCTCCATCGGCGCGGTCCTCACGATGAGGTTCGCGGAACAGGCCGCCCGCTACTTCGAGTCCGTCGAGGTCATCGAGCTGCACCATCCGAACAAGGCCGACGCCCCCTCCGGTACGGCCACCCGCACCGCACAGCTCATCGCCGCGGCCCGTGAGAGGGCCGGTGCGGCTCCGCAGCCCGACGCCACCGTCACGGCGCTGGACGGTGCGCGCGGCGCGGACGTCGACGGGATCCCGGTCCACTCGGTCCGGCTCCGCGGCCTCCTCGCCCACCAGGAGGTCCTGCTCGGCAGCGAGGGGGAGACCCTCACCATCCGTCACGACTCCCTGCACCACAGCAGCTTCATGCCGGGCATCCTGCTCGGCACCCGCCGCGTGGTGACCACTCCCGGCCTCACCTTCGGCCTGGAACACTTCCTCGACCTGAACTGACTGGGCCCAACCCCATGCGCGCAAAGCTCACCTACGCCGTCACCGCCGCCGTCCTGGTCTTCTACTTCGTCCTGGCCGGCAGCCGGGGCCTCATGCTCATCCGGCACGGCACCCTGCTCACGGTCACCTTCGGCGTCGCGGTACTGATCCTGCCGGTGATCGGGATCTGGTTCCTCTGGAAGAACACCCAGTTCGTCCGCAGGGCCAACGCCCTTGCGGCCGAGCTGGACGCGGAGGGCGGTCTCCCCGTCGACGAGCTGCTGCGCACCCCGTCCGGACGCATCGACCGCGATTCCGCCGACGCCGTGTTCACGCGGCGCCGTGAGGAGACCGAGGACAGCCCGGACGACTGGCGCTGCTGGTTCCGGCTGGCGGTCGCCTACCAGGACGCGAGGGACACCCCACGCGCCCGTAAGGCGATGCAGCGTGCCATCGCCCTGCACGCGAACAAGCCGGTACGCGCCTGAGCGGCGCCGTACCGGCTTGTGCGTGTTCTCCGCGGCCCCTTCCGGGGCCTTCTGCCGTCAGCCCGTGCGGTACTCGGCGTCCCACGCCTCGATCGAGTCCGTGGCGCGCTCGAACGCCTCCGCGCGGGCCAGGAAGTCCCCGTTGTGGTCGGTGACCAGGGGCGGCAGCGGCTCGCCGCTCCTGCGCACCACGATCAGGGCCTGTCCCTGGACGGTCCGCGGGAGGCCGAGCCACTTCACCGGCTGCTGCACCGTGCGCACCGTGGCGGCGTCCTGCCACCGCACGGTGGTCGTACGGAAGAAGCCCACGCGGCGCACGCCGTGCCGGCTCACCCAGGCACCGACCCGCAGGAGCCGAAGCGCACCCACGATCATGATGCCGGCGATGACGAAGCACGCGGAGGCACCGGACAGTGACCCGGCGAACGTGATGATCATCGCGGCGAGCAGCACGAAGGACGCCAGGAGCAGCAGGGTGGCTGCTGCCGCGACGCGCCACGGGCCGGGTCGGTAGGGTCGCCGCCAGCTGTCATGGTCGTCGAACGGCAGTGCGATGTCCTCTGCGTCCGCGTCGAATGCGCGGTCGGCCGTCAGGAAGGGCAGGGGCACGACTGATCCTCACTCACAAGCACGCTCGATTGCTGTGCCCGGTGAGGCTACCGAGCAGCCCTCCGGCCGACCACCCCAGGGGGTCCGTACGGGTCAGCGGTGCCGGGAGGCCTCGGACGTCTGGCCGTGGGACGGCGTCCGGTCGGTGTCGAGCGCGGGCAGGCCGAGAAGCAGCGATCCGGCGAAGCCGGCGACCAGCGTCAGACCTACGAGGCAATGAGCGGCCAGCTGCGAGCGGCTGGCACGCCGGCGGGGAGGCGGGGTGACATTACTGCGGAATCGGTCGGACTCGGCGACGAACGAGAACGGGACGGATTCACGCCGGCGGAACATGAGGAAACTCTCCTTGAACTCTGTGACGGGTGCTGCTAATGAGTCAGACGTACGAGAGGCCCGATCGGTGCCCCGAATCGCCGAACCCGTCCAAGATTTCCCGCTGACGGATGCCGCCCCCGAGGCCCGTAGAGTGGACGCCGCCCGAGCGACGCCATTGGAAGGACCCCCGCCGGTGACCGACACCCCCGAGCCCACGAAGGCCCACTTCCGCAGCGATGTCACCGTTGACCTGGTGAAATCAGCGGCCAGCGACTCCGACGTGCTGTTCGCAGCCCGCGTGTCCACGGCCGGGGAGCAGTCCCTGGAAGAGGTCACCAAGGACCCCGAGCGTTCCAAGGGCCTCATCAATTACCTGATGCGGGACCGGCACGGCAGCCCGTTCGAGCACAACTCGATGACCTTCTTCATCAGCGCCCCGATCTTCGTGTTCCGCGAGTTCATGCGGCACCGCGTGGGCTGGTCGTACAACGAGGAATCGGGCCGTTACAGGGAGCTCGAGCCGGTCTTCTACGTACCGGGGGAGTCCCGCAAGCTCATCCAGCAGGGCCGCCCCGGCAAGTACGAATTCGTCGAGGGAACCCCCGAGCAGCACCAGCTCACGAGCCGCGCCATGGAGGACTCGTACCGCCAGGCGTACGACGCCTACCAGGAGATGCTCGCGGCCGGGGTCGCCCGCGAGGTCGCCCGCGCGGTGCTCCCCGTCGGCCTGTTCTCCACGATGTACGCCACCTGCAACGCCCGCTCGCTCATGCACTTCCTGGGCCTGCGCACCCAGCACGAACTGGCCAAGGTGCCGTCCTTCCCGCAGCGCGAGATCGAGATGGTCGGCGAGCAGATGGAACAGCACTGGCAGACCCTGATGCCGCTCACTCATGCCGCCTTCAACAAAAATGGACGGGTAGCCCCATAGGCAGTGTCCGTATTGCGGCGTTTCATGAAGTTCATCTAGGCTGATCAAACGGACCCGGCACTGCTTGAACCCCCGAGCAGGCAGTGCCGGGCTCCTCTTCCTCGTCCCCCGAGGGAGCGCGGCGCGTCGAGCAACGAGTAGCGTGTTACCCATGGCTCCGATCTCCACTCCGCAGACCCCCTTCGGGCGGGTCCTCACCGCGATGGTCACGCCCTTTACGGCGGACGGCGCACTCGACCTCGACGGCGCCCAGCGGCTCGCCACCCATCTGGTGGACGCAGGCAATGACGGCCTGGTCGTCAACGGCACCACGGGCGAGTCCCCGACCACCAGCGACGCGGAGAAAGACCAGCTCGTACGGGCTGTGCTGGAAGCCGTAGGAGACCGTGCCCACGTCGTCGCCGGCGTCGGCACCAACGACACGCGGCACAGCATCGAGCTGGCCCGTACCGCCGAGCGCACCGGCGCCCACGGCCTCCTCGCCGTCACGCCGTACTACAACAAGCCGCCGCAGGAGGGCCTCCTGCGGCACTTCAACGCCATCGCGGATTCCACCGGACTCCCGGTGATGCTGTACGACATTCCCGGCCGCAGCGGTGTGCCGATCGACACAGAGACGCTCGTGCGACTCGCCGAGCACCCCAGGATCGTCGCAAACAAGGACGCCAAGGGAGACCTGGGCCGGTCCAGCTGGGCCATCGCCCAGTCCGGCCTCGCCTGGTACTCCGGCGACGACATGCTCAACCTTCCGCTCCTCTCGGTCGGCGCCGTCGGGTTCGTCTCCGTCGTCGGCCATGTCGTCACCCCGGAGCTGAGGGCCCTCATCGAGGCGTATCTCGGCGGCGACGTACAGAAGGCCACGGAGATCCACCAGAAGCTGCTCCCGGTCTTCACCGGGATGTTCCGCACCCAGGGTGTGATCACTGCCAAGGCCGCGCTCACCCTGCAGGGCCTGCCCGCCGGTCCGCTGCGCCTGCCCCTCGTGGAACTCACCGCGCAGGAGACGGCCCAGCTCAAGATCGATCTTGCCGCCGGTGGGGTACAGCTCTAACCACGGACTTCACAACTGAATACGCGAGGACACTCGCGGCGGAAACACCACCTGACAACAGCAAGTGCACGAATGACATGCGCGCCACGTGCCCTCAGCGGTACGTGGCGCGCGTGGTAAGGAGAGTCTTTTGAGTCATCCGCATCCTGAACTCGGTACCCCGCCGAAGCTCCCCAAGGGCGGCCTTCGGGTCACCCCGCTGGGCGGCCTGGGCGAAATCGGCCGCAACATGACGGTCTTCGAGTACGGCGGCCGTCTGCTCATCGTCGACTGCGGTGTGCTCTTCCCCGAGGAGGAGCAGCCCGGCATCGACCTGATCCTGCCGGACTTCACCACCATCCGGGACCGCCTGGACGACGTCGAGGGCATCGTCCTCACGCACGGCCACGAGGACCACATCGGCGCCGTCCCGTACCTGCTCCGGCTGAAGCCGGACATCCCCCTCATCGGCTCCAAGCTGACCCTCGCGCTCATCGAGGCCAAGCTCCAGGAGCACCGGATCCGTCCCTACACCCTCGAGGTGACCGAGGGACAGCGTGAGCGCATCGGTGTGTTCGACTGCGAGTTCATCGCGGTCAACCACTCCATCCCGGACGCCCTCGCGGTCGCCATCCGCACCCCTGCGGGCATGGCCGTCGTGACCGGTGACTTCAAGATGGACCAGCTCCCGCTGGACGGCCGTCTCACCGACCTGCACGCCTTCGCGCGGCTGAGCGAGGAAGGCATCGACCTTCTTCTCTCCGACTCGACGAACGCCGAGGTCCCCGGGTTCGTCCCACCGGAGAAGGACATCTCCAACGTCCTGCGCACGGTGTTCGCCAACGCGCAGAAGCGCATCATCGTGGCCAGCTTCGCCAGCCACGTCCACCGCATCCAGCAGATCCTGGACGCCGCTCACGAGTACGGCCGCAGGGTCGCCTTCGTCGGCCGGTCCATGGTCCGCAACATGGGGATCGCCCGTGACCTGGGCTATCTGAAGGTTCCCGCAGGGCTGGTCGTCGACGTCAAGACCCTCGACGACCTGCCCGACGACGAGGTCGTGCTCGTCTGCACGGGCTCCCAGGGCGAGCCGATGGCCGCTCTCTCCCGTATGGCCAACCGGGACCACCAGATCCGGATCGTCCCGGGCGACACGGTGATCCTGGCGTCCTCCCTGATCCCCGGCAACGAGAACGCGGTCTACCGCGTGATCAACGGTCTGACCCGCTGGGGCGCCCACGTCGTCCACAAGGGCAACGCGAAGGTCCACGTCTCGGGTCACGCCTCGGCCGGCGAACTGCTGTACTTCTACAACATCTGCAAGCCGAAGAACCTGATGCCGGTGCACGGCGAGTGGCGCCATCTCAGGGCCAACGCCGAACTCGGTGCACTGACCGGAGTGCCGAAGGACCACATCGTCATCGCCGAGGACGGCGTCGTCGTCGACCTCGTCGACGGCAGGGCGAAGATCGTCGGCAAGGTCCAGGCCGGTTACGTGTACGTGGACGGCCTCTCGGTCGGCGACGTCACGGAGACATCCCTGAAGGACCGCCGCATTCTCGGCGACGAGGGGATCATCTCGGTCTTCATCGTGGTCGACAGTTCGTCCGGCAAGATCGTGGGCGGTCCGCATATCCAGGCCCGCGGCTCCGGCATCGACGACGGTGCTTTCACCGCGGTGGTGCCCAAGGTCGAGGACGCCCTGAACAAGTCGGCGCAGGACGGGGTGATGGAGCCGCACCAGCTCCAGCAGCTCGTGCGGCGCACGGTGGGGAAGTGGGTGTCGGACACCTACCGCCGGCGTCCGATGATCCTTCCGGTCGTCGTCGAGGTCTGACCCGACGGCCGCCGTCAGGCCACCAACCAGGAGCGGGGCGCCTCGATTTGCATCGAGGCGCCCCGCTCCAGTACGTTTGCCATTCCGCCTGAACGGGAAGCACCCCGCGCACCTGTGCGCCAGGAGCCCCTCGATGAGGCGGGAAATTCGACTCAGAACCTCTGATAAAGTCGGATCAGCCGAAAGGCAAAGACCACTCCACAGGTCGCCGGAATCAAATTCGGACCGGAAACGGAACGAAAAAGAGTCTGGTAAAGTTGGAACCGCCGGAAAGGGAAACGCGGAAGCGAAGAACTGGAAAGCGCGGCAGTGAATTAGCTGTCGAGCAGGAACCCGCTTCGGCCGGGAATCGGACACGAAAGAGTCTGATAGAGTCGGAAACGCAAGAACGAAGGGAAGCGCCCGGAGGGCCCCGGTGAAACGGGACCGAAGGAAGC